>JASHQO010000124.1 GCA_030039105.1 Xanthobacteraceae bacterium | reverse complement strand
ATCGGTTAGGGTCTGCGCGACGGCACCCGATGACGTGCCCATGCTCAACACGGCCGTTGCAATAATGATGGCAGCACTGGCGACCAAACCGTACATTCTTAAGCAGCCCTCTGTGCTTGGCACATCATAGCATTACCGCCGTCAGCCGGCGTCGCCTTTTTGACGCGCCGTGACGACTCCTATATGCAGTGCCCCGCATGACCATCCGCCTGCATCGCGGCGATTTGCCGGACCCGTCCCGCTACACCGGCGCGATTGCGATCGATACCGAGACCATGGGCCTCGATCTCAATCGCGACCGGCTGTGCGTGGTGCAGCTCTCGCCGGGCGACGGTTCGGCCGACGTGGTGCAGATTCCGCCGCCCGACGAAAATACCGCCCACCTGGCGCCGAACCTGAAGCGGCTCCTTGCCGATACGCGGCTGTTGAAGATCTTCCATTTCGCCCGCTTCGATCTCGCCATGATCTACAAGGCCTTCGGCGTCATGCCGGAGCCGGTCTACTGCACCAAGATCGCGTCGCGGCTCGCACGCACCTATACCGACAAGCACGGCCTGAAGGATCTGGTGCGCGAGGTGCTCGGCCAAGACCTGTCGAAGCAGCAGCAATCGTCCGACTGGGGATCGGGCGAATTGAGCGAGGCACAGATTTCCTACGCCGCCGCCGACGTGCTCTATCTGCATGCGCTCAAGGTCCGGCTCGATGCCATGCTGGTCCGCGAGGGCCGGGCCGAGTTGGCCGCGGCGTGCTTCCGCTTCCTGCCTGAGCGGGTGCGGCTCGATCTCGCCGGCTTTGCCGACGAAGACATCTTCGCTCATTCCTGAACCGTCTGCCCGGTTTGCCGCGCGATTGAAGGGAAGTTCCACCCGATCGCGAGGGGCCGACCGGAGCGCGTCCGCAAGCTCTTGTAAAAGCTGGCAAACCACCGGCCCCGCCCGGGCCACATTCACAGGCGACGTTGGCCGCCGGGACCAGCTAAAATAAACGCTTGTTCGACCCGAATCGGAGACCTTCGGCGTGACCACCGCCCTGCCCGTCGACGCCGCGCCGGACGCCGCACTTGCGGTCGCGTCGTCCGGCGACAACGACAGCACCTATCAGGCCGCGCTGCGGCACAGCCGGCACGTGCGCGTGCTGCGCATGGTGCTGCTCGGCGGCATCGCCGCGGTGCTGCTCGGCATCATGGCCGAGAACTATCTGCCTTCGGTCGACAACATCCGCATTCCCGGCGCGATCGGCAACTTGGTGATCAATGGTACCAAGATCACCATGCAGCAGCCCAAGCTCACCGGCTACACCAGCGACGCACGGCCCTACGAGTTCACCGCCAACGCCGCGGCGCAGGACATCAACAAGCCCGATCTGGTCGAGCTGCAGCAACTGCACGCCCGGCTGCAGATGGAAGACAAGAGCATGGTGGAAATGACGGCGCCGAGCGGCACCTATGACATGAAGGCGGACAAGCTGTTCCTCAACGAGGACATCGCGCTCGCCTCCTCGACCGGCTACGCCGCGCGCCTGAAGGAAGCTGTGATCGACATGAAGTCCGGCAACGTGACGTCGGACAAGCCGGTCTGGGTCAAGCTGCTCAACGGCAACCTCACCGGCAAGCACCTGGAAATCACCGAAAACGGCAACGCCATCCGCTTCGACGGCGGCGTCTCGATGACGCTGCATCCGGATCAGCAAGGCGGCATGCGATGATGCGCCGGTTTTGCCCGCTCGTTGCGGCGATCGCGCTGCTGGCGCCGGGGCTGGCCGTGGCGCAAGGCCAGCGCTCCGCCGCCGCGCCGGCCGGCGGAGCGCCGGTGCAGAGCATGATCTCCGGCGGCGGCCAGGATCAGCCGGTGCAAATCGAGGCCGCGTCGCTCGAAGTGCGCGACAAGAGCAAGATGGCAACCTTCTCCGGCAACGTGCAGGTGGTGCAGGGCGACACCACGATGAAGTGCCAGAAGCTCGTGGTGTTCTACGGCGAAGAAGTCGGCATCGCGCAATCGACCAATCCGCCGCCCAAGCCGGCGGCCGATGCGCCGAAGAACCCGCAGAACATCCGCCGCATCGAGGCCCGCGGTGGCGTCACCGTGGTGACCAAAGATCAGAGCGCCAGCGGCGATCTCGGCGTCTACGACCTTTTGCAGAAGACCATCACGCTGACCGGCAATGTCGTGGTCAGCCAGGGCCAGAACGTCATCCATGGCGAGAAGGTCATCGTCGACACCGTAACCGGCAACGCCCGCGTCGAATCCGGCAGCCAGGGCGGCGGCGCTGCAACTCCGGGCCGGGTCCGCGCCCTGATCCAGCCCGGCCAGAACGGCGGCGGCAACATGATGACCATCGGGCCGGGAACGGCACCGGGGCATTGAGCCGCGGCTACTACATCTTTGCCGAGCGAAATCGGCTAGAATTCTCTACCCAAGTCATAGATATCGACGATTCGGCGACGAACTCTGCGAGATTGGTGCGTTGGCTATTTTTCCATACTTTCGCCGCTCCAAGACGCCGGCCGCCCACGCACCGGTCGAGGAGGATATCGCCATCGACCTTGAGTCGATCGGCGGCGAAATCAACGGCACCTATCTCGACATTGCCAGCACGCCGACACCG
>JASHQO010000010.1 GCA_030039105.1 Xanthobacteraceae bacterium | reverse complement strand
CGCGGCGGATAGTCCTTGAGCGAATCGACGAATGCTCCGGCAATCGCTTGCGCGCCGTATAGCAAATACGCCTTATGCAGCGTCCACGCATAATACTCGTTCGACGTGACCTGGGCGCGTTCGTACGGGTCCATGCGTAAATTGAAGAATAACGGCAGCCGCCGCGCGGTGAACGGCTCGCCCCAGATGTCGAGCGTGCCGGCGGTCTTCTGCTCGAAGAACACCAGCTTCCAGTTGGCGAAGCGGATCGCGACGAGCTGGCCGTCGTCGTCGAAGTAGATGAAGCCCTTGCGCTCGGAGTGGTCCTGCTCGCCGGTCAGGTAGGCAAGCTGGTTGTAGCCGTCGAGATGGACCTTGTAGGTGCGGTCGCCGGCCTTCCATCCTTGAAGCAAACGCTCCTTCACGCCGCTGTCGCCGGCCGCCGCCAGCAGCGTCGGGAACCAGTCGTGGCTGCCGACGATGTCGTTGGCGACGCTGCCCGGCTTGATGCGGCCCGGCCAGCGGATCGTGCACGGCACGCGGAACGCGCCCTCCCAGTTGGTGTCCTTCTCGCTGCGGAACGGCGTCATCGCCGCGTCCGGCCACGAGTTCATGTGCGGGCCGTTGTCGGTGGTGTAGAGCACGATGGTGTCGTTGACGACGTTGAGATCGTCGAGCGCCTTGAGCAGCTTGCCGACGTCGCCGTCGTGCTCGACCATGCCGTCGCCGTATTCGTTGTCCGGCATGCCGCTCTGGCCGCGCATCGACGGGCGCACGTGCGTGTAAAGATGCATGCGCGTCGTGTTCATCCAGCAGAAGAACGGCTTGTTGGCGGCGACCTGGCGCTTGATGAAATCGATCGCCGCGTCGGTGGTTTCGTCGTCGATCGTTTCCATCCGCTTCCTGGTCAGCGGGCCGGTGTCCTCGACGGTCTGCTTGCCGACCTTGCCGAAGCGCGGATCGACCGTCGGATCGTCCGTCGCGGTGGCCTTGCAGCGGAGCACGCCGCGCGGACCGAACTTGGCGCGAAACGCCGGGTCCTTCGGGTAGTCCGGATCTTCCGGCTCTTCCTCGGCATTGAGGTGATAGAGATTGCCGAAGAACTCGTCGAAGCCGTGCACCGTCGGCAGGTATTCGTTGCGGTCGCCGAGATGGTTCTTGCCGAACTGCCCGGTGGCATAGCCGAGCGGCTTGAGCGCTTCCGCAATGGTGATGTCTTCGGCCTGCAGGCCGACCGTGGCGGCGGGAATGCCGACTTTGGAGAGGCCGGTGCGGATGACCGACTGCCCGGTGATGAACGACGAGCGCCCCGCCGTGCAGCTCTGCTCGGCATAGTAGTCGGTGAACATCAACCCTTCGCGGGCGATACGGTCGATGTTCGGCGTCTTGTAGCCCATCAGGCCGAAGCTGTAGGCGCTGATGTTGGACTGGCCGATGTCGTCGCCGAAGATGACGAGGATGTTCGGCTTCCGGCCGCCCGCCGGCGGCGCCGATTGCTGCGTCTGCGCCTGCGCGACGCGATTGCCGGCGGCGATCGCCGACGCGGCAGCGAGCGTGGTGCCGCCGAGCAGCATATTGCGGCGATTGAGCGCGGTGTTTTTCAGGCTCGATTTGTTGTTGTCAGCGTCGTTGGCCATTTGACTCTCCCGGTTTCTACACAACGAAAATCTCGTCCCCCTTCCCCTTTTGCCTCCTTGGCTTTTCCCCTCCGGCGGCGCGCCTCCTTCAGTCGAACGGAAAAACGCGCGTCCAATCGTTCTTCATGCTGATTACGGTCCAGCCGTTCTGCTTCGCTTCGGCGTCGAGCGCCGGCGTGAACGCGCCGACCTTGGTGGCGGGCAGCCCGCGCGCCGGGCCGTAGGCGTATTCGCGCTGCGCGTCGTCGTGCAGCACGAGCATCATCAGCCGCGCGCCGGCGCCGGCGCCGGTATATTCCAGCATCTCGCGGTCGCCGTCCGAATTGCCGAACGCGGCGCGCGGCGGCCGCCCGATCATCAGATGGATGCCTTCGGGCTTGCCGGCCTTGTCGTCGTTCAAGAGCAGCTTCGGCTCCTTGGTCAGGAACGGCTTGCCGTTCTTGTCGTAGCCGAAGCGCGTGCCGCCGGCGGTGCCGATCACCTGCTCGGGCGGGATGCCGTAGACGCGCTGCGAGTAGCTGCGGACGAAATCCTGGCCGCCGCCGCTGACGATGTAAGTCTTGTAGCCGTTGGCGCGGAAATACCGCAGCACTTCCAGCATCGGCTGATAGACGAGCTCGGTGTAAAGCCGGTTCCAGCGCGGATGCTTCGCCGTCGCCAGCCACCGACCGGCTGCGGCCTCGAATGCCTCGACCGACAGGCCGGTCAGCGTCGCGGCCAAAATCGTCTCCAGATCGTGCGGCGAAAGCTTCGCCATCGCCTCGCGATTGCCGGACAGCACGGTCTTGAACGGCTCGACGGTCTTGAGCTCGGGCTTCTGCGCCACCACCGCCGGCACGCGATCCAGGCAATAGACGACCTGGCTGTAAAGCGGATGCTCGACCCACAGCGTGCCGTCCTGGTCGAAGGCGGCGATGCGGTCTTCCGGCGGGACGAATTTCGCGCTGCCCTGATCGGTGGTGGCACGCACGAAGTCGAGAATCGCCTGCTTTGCCGCGCCGTCGTGCCACGACGGCAGCGCCGCGCCCGGCGTTCCTTGCGCCAGCGCCGCGGTCGAGCCAAGCGCACCGCAGACCGCCGGCAACAGCGCCAGCCCGCGAAGCAGCGCGCGGCGGTCGATGCCGGATGCAGCCGCGTCGAATGTCATGGCGACGCCGCGACGGCTTGCGGGAACGTCCACGTGCCGTTGAGAATCTCGGGCCGCGGCCGATAGAGCCGCACCGTGTAGTTCCAGCCTTTCATGATCGGCAGGCAGTTCGGAATCTTGCCGTCGCAGCCGCCGAACTGGACGGAGACCGAAT
>JASHQO010000123.1 GCA_030039105.1 Xanthobacteraceae bacterium | reverse complement strand
GATTCCAGCGCGCCCAAGCACGCCAAGGTGCTGTCGAAGCCGATCCATCTGCGCGAGCTGGTCAACGAAGTGCAAAAGCTGTTGGCTGCGTAGCTACCCTCTGCGAACCTCATCCTGAGGCGGCCGCGCGAAGCGCGGCCCTCGAAGGATGCTGCTCCAGCGCCTCGGCCTCGCCCTTCGAGGCTCGGCGCTGCGCGCCGAGCACCTCAGGGTGAGGGAACCTAAGCAACGGAAATCGGAAACGACGTTGCGACTGCTGCCGCTGCACCGCGCGGCGGCTGTCTGGCTTTCGCAGAGCACGACGGCATGGCTGATGCTATGACAAGCGCCAACCCGGTTTCGCGCGCGTATGTCTCCGCAAGCCAAAACCAAGATCGTGGCGATGATCGTCGGCTCGGCGATCATCATGCAGCAGATCGATTCGACCGTCATCACGACGGCGCTGCCGCAGATGGCGGTGTCGCTTCATGCCGATCCGGTGCGGCTCAGCGTCGCCGTCACCGCCTATCTGTTGAGTCTGGCGATCTTCGTTCCGGTCAGCGGCTGGGCGGCGGACCGCTACGGCGGCCGCACCATCTTCCGCGCCGCCATCGCGCTGTTCACGCTGGGCTCGATCCTGTGCGGGCTTTCCGGCAACGCCGTCGAGCTGACCGCGGCGCGGGTGCTGCAGGGCCTCGGCGGCGCCATGATGGTGCCGGTCGGGCGGCTGGTGCTGTTCCGCAGCGTCGAGAAGGCCGAGCTGATCGGCACCATGGCGTACCTGCAGGTGCCGGCGCAGCTCGGCCCGGTGCTGGGCCCGCCGATCGGCGGCTTCATCACCACCTATTTCTCCTGGCGCTGGATCTTTCTGGTCAACGTGCCGCTCGGCATCTTGGGCATCGTCCTGGTGACGATCTTCTTCGACAATCCGAAGGAGGAAACGCACCGGCCGTTCGACTGGCTCGGCTTCGTGCTCACCGGCGCGGCTTTGTTCTGCCTGATGTATTCCATCGAGGCGTTCGGCCGCGGCCACGGCAGCATCGCCGAGCTGATCGTGCTGCTCGGCCTCGGCGTCGTGCTCGGGGCGCTGGCGCTGCGCCATCTGTGGCGCGTGCCGCATCCGCTGGTCGATCTCTCGGTGTTCAAGAGCATCACGTTCCAGACCAGCATCTCCGGCGGCTCGCTGTTCCGCGCCGGCGCCGGCTCGCTGGTGTTTCTGCTGCCGCTGCTGCTGCAGGTCGTGTTCGGCCTTTCGGCGTTCGCCTCCGGCACCGTCACCTTCGCCACCGCGGTCGGCTCGCTGTCGATGAAGATCACGGCGCGGCCGATTTTGCGCCGCTTCGGCTTCCGCCGCGTGCTCATCGTCAACAGCGCGATCTCGGCGGCGACCATCGTCATGTGCGCGTTCTTCACGTCCGCGACGCCGCTGCCGGTGATCTTCGTGCTGCTGTTGATCGCCGGCTTCTTCCAGTCGCTGCAATTCACCGCGACCCAGGCCATGAGCTATGCCGACGTCGAGCAGGCACGGATGTCGAGCGCCACCAGCATCGCCAGCATGTCGCAGCAATTGAGCCGCGGCTTCGGCATCGCCTTCGTCGCCGCCTTGTTGAACCTGTCGCTCGCCTGGCGCGGCGCCGGCCATCTCGGCCCGCCCGACTTCACCGTGGCGTTCGCCGGTGCCGCGACCTTGGCGCTGCTCAACTTGCCGTTCGGCTGGGTGCTGCATCCCGCGGCGGCGTCTGAAGTCAGCGGCCACAAGCCGAAGAACGCACTCTGACGGTATTTCCCGGGCGCAGCGCAGCACGGAGCGAAGCGGAATGATGCGCTGCAGACCCGGGACCTTTGCAAACTCTGAGCCTGCGACGATCCCGGATCGGCGGTGCACCACGTCGTGCTGCACCGCGTCCGGGAAACACGCTAGGTGAATTGCGCCATGCGCTTTGGAAAAAGTTTCAACGCATTGTCGCGAACGATCGCCGCCACGGTCTGCGGCGGCAAAAATACTTGTCGTCGATCCTTTGCCCCCTACAATGCGCCGACGGAGCAAACCGCATGAGCGATTGGAAATCGGAGCAAGTCGTCATCGTCGGCGGCGGCATCGGCGGGCTGGCGGCGGCGCTGGCGCTGGCGCAAAACGGCATCCCGTCGCAGGTCGTCGAGCAGGCGCCCGAGTTCAAGGAGATCGGCGCCGGCATCCAGCTCGGCCCCAACGTGTTCCGCATGTTCGAGGTGCTCGGGCTGACCGCGCCGATCGGCGCGCTCGCGGTGTTCCCGGACAACCTCATCATGATGGATTCGGTCACCGCCGAGGAGGTGACGCGCATTCCGCTCGGCGACGCGTTCCGCGACAGATTCCATTATCCTTATGCGCTGATCCACCGCGCCGACCTGCACAAGGTGCTGCTGGAAGCGTGCCGGGCGTCGGGCCCGATCAAGCTCGACGCCTCGCAGAAGGTCGTCGCCGTCGACCAGCGTAACGATGGCGTCACCGTGCGCACCGAGAGCGGCAAGGAGTATCGCGGCGCGGCGCTGATCGGCGCCGACGGCCTGTGGTCGACCGTTCGTCAGATCGTGGTCGGCGACGGCGCGCCAAAACCCGCCGGCCACATCACCTATCGCGCCGTGCTGCCGACCGCGGCCATGCCGGAGCAGTGGCGCTGGCGCGACATGGTGCTGTGGGCCGGCGAGAAGGTGCATCTGGTGCACTATCCGCTGCGCACCGGCGAATTGTTCAACCTCGTCGCCGTGTTCCACTCCAACCGCTACGAGGAGGGCTGGGACAGCTTCGGCGATCCGGCCGAGCTGCACGAGCGCTTCGCCAAAACCTGCGAGCCGGTGCGCACGCTCCTCAACAAGATCGAGAGCTGGCGCATGTGGGTGCTGTGCGACCGGCCGCCGATCAAGGACTGGAGCCGCGGCCGCGTCACGCTCCTCGGCGATGCCGCCCATCCGATGCTGCAATATCTGGCGCAAGGCGCCGGCATGTCGATCGAGGACGCCGTCTGCCTCGCCGACCGCGTCGTCGCCTCCGGCGGCGACTACGCCGCGGCCTTCCGCGCCTATCAGCAGGCGCGCTACCTGCGCACCGGCCGCGTCCAGATCATGGCCCGGGTCTACGGCGAGTTCTATCACGCCTCCGGCGTGGCCAAGGAGCTGCGCAACATGATGCTCGCTTCACGCTCCGCCGAAGACGCCATGGACGGCATGGCGTGGCTCTACGGCGAGCAGAAAGATTTGCTCCGCGGCGCGGCGCGACCTCCTCCTTCTCCCCGCGTGCGGGGAGAAGGCCGGGATGAGGGGGCCTCTCCGCGATTCTGAGCTTATTTGGAGTTTCTCGGTAGCTCAGTCACCGCCTGCAGCGCTCAAGCAGCGTCAGCGCCCCCTCACCCCGCCCTCTCCCCGCACGCGGGGCGAGGGAGTCTCGCGTGATGCATTTTATTGCGACGTTTCAAAGTATTATGCCGATTCAACGAATCATTTCGGCACAAAAATGCGCGCCGCGGTCAAAATTGCCGGCTGCAGCGTCGCGCGCGGCGGCGTTGCGCATGTCGCGATAACGAATTTGTTTCAACGGTTTATCGCAGCATCGCGAATCGTGCTCGCCGCCATCCTTGACTCGCCACGTTCGTTTAGTAGCCAACAAATAACCCACCCGGCGAAGGGCGCATTCCGGATGCGATCTGAGATGCGGGGTGGGTGCGGTGCCCGCGCGCGGTCTCGCAAACCGCTCCCGGGCGGCTTCAGGCATCATGTCCACCGGCACTATGACCGGTGCGCGGGGTGCTTCCGCTGGACTGGGACAGGAAAGCGCGGGTAACGCCGCGCCGACCAAGTCCCAGGAAACCTGGCCTGAGGTCGCAACGTCGGGCCTGGAAACCCGACCAGAGCCGCGGTGGGGCGCCGAGAGGCGAGCGCGCCGAGCGCAAGGCGCGCGCCACGCCTCGCAAGCGTGGCCCTTA
>JASHQO010000122.1 GCA_030039105.1 Xanthobacteraceae bacterium | reverse complement strand
GCTCCGGCAGCGAAATGTCGGCAACGACCGGCTGCATGATCGGGCTTGCGCGGTCGCCGCTCTTGAAGTCGTGCAGCTCCTTGTAGAGGTAGTTCGCCTGCTGGCCCCAGATGACCGGTATCGTCTTCGGTTCGATCGGCACGCCGTTCTGGCCGTGGCAGGCGGCGCAGGCTTGCGCCTTGGCTTCGATGTCGTCGGCATTGGCAGGCGGGACGGCAAGCAAGGCTACACCGACAACACCGCACAGCGTCGCAAGCAAGCGATTGAACACGACCAGCACCTCCCTCGCGCGATTTTATCGTTGGCCGGCAGTATATTGAGGCGGCAATTGCGAGCGCAACCCGTCACCGCGACCGCCGATACGTGGCCAGCGCCGCGCCGAACGCCTCGAACAAGGTGCGATTGATCGGATTGCGGTGCGCCTCGTGCTCGGCATGCCACTGCACGCCGAGCGCAAAGCCCGGCGCGTCCGCAATGGCGATCGCCTCGATAGTCTCGTCCTCGGCCACGCCTTCGACGACGACCCGCCGGCCCGGCTCGAGGATGCCCTGGCCGTGCAGCGAATTGACCCGGATGGTCTCGGCGCCGAGCAATTTTGCGAACACGCCGCCGGGCTTGAGCCGCACGTCGTGGCGGTCGGCGAAGATCACGTCGAGGTCGGGATGCGGCTCGCCGTTCGGCAGCCGCGGCATGCGGTGGTTCATGCGGCCGGGCAGCTCGCGGATCTCCGGATGCAGCGAGCCGCCGAAGGCGACGTTCATCTCCTGCAGGCCGCGGCAGATGCCGAACAGCGGCACGCCGCGGGCGACGCAGGCCTGGATCAGCTCGAGCGCGATGGCGTCGCGGCCGCGATCGTAAGGCTCATGCGCCGGATTTTCGTCCTTGCCGAAATGGCTCGGATGCACGTTGGCGCGGGCGCCGGTGAGCAGGATGCCGTCGACGGTGTCGAGCAGCGCGCCGAGATCGGTGATGTCCGGAGTGCCGGCAAAGATCAGCGGTAGCGCGCCGGCGGTCTCCGCCACCGCGCGCAGCGGCCGCTCGCCGACCCGTTGCGCGGTGAACTTGCCCTCGACGATATGGGCGCTGCCGATGACGCCGACGACGGGCCGTTTCGCTGTCAATTCACCGCCCTCACGCCTTTGCTGCTCCGAGATATCGGCGCTGCCCGCAGCCAGGCGGCTGCGGCCGAATCCGCAAATTTTACCCGGTCGGAAACAGCCGGCCTATTGGCCGGGCGGCAAGGCTGGTTTGCGGGCGTAAGGGCCGCGGCTAGCCGGCGACGACCCGCGCCGGGCCAGGACGGGGCTCCGGCGCGGTTCGCGGCGACATGACGGATTCCCTCGGTGCTTGCAATGGACGCTTACGCAGGCGGCGAAGATGGCGTTTGCCACGTCCTCCATTCGTCATTGCCGGACTCCGCCCGCAATGACGGTGTCGCAGTCTCACCGCCAGCCCATGGCCGGGGCGACGTGCTTGAGGATCGCCTCGATGACGTGGGCGTTGTAGTCGACGCCGAGCTGATTGGGCACCGTCAGCAACAGCGTGTCGGCTTCGGCGATGGCCTCGTCCTGCTTGAGCTGTTCGGCCAGGGCGTCCGGCTCGGCGGCGTAGGTGCGGCCGAACACGGCGCGGCGGTTGTCGCCGAGGAAGCCGATGCTGTCTTCGCTGTCGCCGCCGCGGCCGAAATAGGCGCGGTCGCGATCGTCGACCAGCGCGAAGATGCTGCGGCTGACCGAGACCCGCGGCGCGCGCGCGTGGCCGGCCGCCTTCCAGGCTTCGCGAAATTTTTTGATCTGGCCGGCCTGCTGGATATGCAGCGGCTCGCCGGTCTCGTCGTAGACCAGCGTCGAGCTCTGCAGGTTCATGCCGATCTTGGCGGCCCATTCGGCCGTCTCGCCGGAGCCGGCGCCCCACCAGATGCGCTCGCGCAACCCTTCCGAATACGGCTCAAGCCGCAACAGGCCCGGCGGATTGGCAAACATCGGCCGCGGATTGGGTTTGGCAAAACCATTGCCGCGCAACACCTCGAGGAACACTTCGGTGTGGTGCCGCGCCATGTCGGCGTCGGTCTGGCCCTCGGGCGGCGCGTAGCCGAAATAGCGCCAGCCGTCGATTACCTGTTCCGGTGACCCACGGCTGATGCCGAGCTGCAGGCGGCCGCCGCTGATGACATCGGCGGCGCCGGCGTCCTCCGCCATATACAGCGGATTCTCATAGCGCATGTCGATGACCGCGGTGCCGATCTCGATGCGCTTAGTCCGCGCGCCGACGGCTGCAAGCAGCGGAAACGGCGAGCCGAGTTGGCGGGCGTAATGATGGACGCGAAAGAACGCGCCGTCGGCGCCGAGCTCTTCGGCCGCGACCGCAAGCTCGATCGACTGTAAGAGTGCGTCCGCCGCGGTTCGCGTCTGCGATTGCGGCGAGGGTGTCCAATGCCCGAAGGAGAGGAAGCCGATCTTTTTCATGACGTCTTAATGTAGGAGCGGTTCGCCGGATTGCCACACTTCGTCATTGCCGGACTTGATCCGGCAATCCATGCGGCCTGCAAGTCAGTATGGACCACCGGGTCAAGCCCGGTGGTGACGAGGAACTACTCCGCCGCTTCCTTGCGCGGCGCGGGCGGCGTGCCGTGGCTGTGGAACGACTCGATGGTTTTCAGCCCCCAGGCTTGGCCCTTCTTCCGCTCCGCCTCGTTCCAGACGATGGTCTTCCAGTCCGGCGCCAGAATGAGCCGTGCACCCGCATTGGCGATCTCGACCCGGTTGCCGCCCGGCTCGTACAAATAGAGAAAGAACGTCTGCTGGATGGCGTGCTTGTGCGGGCCGGTTTCGATGTACACGCCGTTCTCGAGCGCGATGTCGGCGGCGCGCAGCACGTCCTCGCGGCTGTCGACCGCGAAGGTGACGTGATGAAAGCGGCCCGGCACGCCGGAGTGGTCGAGCGAGATGGCGAGGTCGTAGGACTTGTTGGTGCAAGTGAGCCAGATCGCCTGCTCGCCGGCCTCGAACACGATCTGCTCGGTCATGCGCATGCCGAGCTTGTCCATGAAGAAGCGCCGCGCGCCCGGAATGTCGACGGCGAAGAAGTTGAGATGATCGAGCCGGCGCACCGAAACGCCGCGCGCCGGATATTTTTGCGCCTGGTTCTTCAGCGCCGGCTTCAGCTCGGCCGGCGCCTGGTACCACTCGGTCTCGTAATAAAGCTCGATCAGATGGCCGTCGGGATCGCGGCACCGATAGGCCGGGCCGTGGCCGATATCGCCGTCGATCCAGCCGACGTGATGGGGCGTGTCCTTGAGCGCCGCGACGCGGCGCACCAGCGCCTCGGGGCTGCGGGTGCGGAAGGCGGTGTGCACGATGCCCGTGGTGTCCGACGCGGTGAGCTTGAGCGTCGCGCGCTCGTAATCGTCCCAGCCGCGCAGGTAAACGCTCTCGCCCTTGCGCCCGGACTCCGTCATGCCGAAGACGTCGGTGAAGAACTTCAGCGACTCATCGGGCTTCGGCGTCAGAATCTCGACATGGCCGAGATGGGCGAGGTCCATGTTCGGTTCGGTCACGGGCGGTCTCCTGAAGGAAGGGATTTTGTGTCCTGCCTATCGGGCCGGGCGGGGCGGTGCAAGCAGGGTCGTGATCCAACGCCGTCATTGCCGGACTTGATCCGGCAATCCATGCGGCGCCCGAGTCAACATGGACCACCGGGTCAAGCCCGGTGGTGACGAGACAACTGTGCGCAACGCTAAAAGAAGGACAGCGAGACAAGCCACTACGTTCTCGCGACGCCTTTGCGCCCGAGTTTTTGCGGACGCGGCCGGGGGCCATTGATTTGCTCCCCAAAAAGCGACGGGAGCGGAGCGCCGGGAGGCGCAGGGTGGAATCCGCGCCACGCAGTCGGCGTCACCGCCTTCTGCGCTTCGGGCGCGGCATCCCCCCTCCGCATCTCGCCGACGGCGCAGCGAGATACGGAGGGGGGCGCGCCTCCTGGCGCTCCACCGCGGCGCCTTCTTTTGCCTCGGCGCCGCCCTTGCTGCCGTTTCCGGGATCGCTCGCGAAACGCCCGTCGCCGCGCAAGGTTTTGTGGAGGTGGTGTCGAGGGTGGGCGTTGTCAATAGGGGGAGGGATAACGTCCCGCGCGTCATTGCCGGATTTGATCCGGCAATCCATGCGGCCCCCGGGTCGGCATGGACCACCGGGTCAAGCCCGGTGGTGACGAAAATGGTAAGCATGCGTCATGAAAAACAAAGCCACAGCCCATCCGGGCCGCCTGCTGAAGCGTGAATTAATTGCGCGGGACTTGATGAGCGCCAATCGCCTCGCGATCGACATCGGCGTGCCGTCAGGGCGGATCACTGATATTTTGAGCGGGCGCCGCTCGATTACGGGCGACACGGCGGTTCGCCTCGGACGCTATTTCGGCAACAGCGCGCAATTCTGGCTCGACCTGCAAAGCCAATACGACATCACCGTCGTGGATCGAAAAAGCGGCGCCGAAATTGCGCGTCGCGTCCGTCCGGCCGACGCGGCGTGAAGCGCGTAGGGTGGGCCAAGGCGCGAAAGCGCCGTGCCCATGCATTGCGTCCGCAAAGTCCGCGTGGGCTTCGCTGCGCTCAGCTACCCTACGAGGTCTGCAGCGGCCCGACGGGCCGGTAGGTGTTGAAGAGGACGCCCTTTGGCGTGCTGCCGGTTGAAACCAGCGCGAGCCGCCGCGGCGGGACGCCGGTTTCGAACAGCCGCTTGCCTTTACCGAGCACCACCGGAAAGACCCAGAAGCGATATTCGTCGATGACGTCGGCGGCGATCAGCGTCTGCAGCAAGTTGGCGCTACCCCAGATGTGCACCACCGGCCCGTCCGCTGCCTTCAGCCGGCGGACCCCGTCCACGACATCGCCGCCGATGCGCTGCGCGTTCTCCCAGCCGAGTTCTTGGCCGAGCCCGCGCGTGGCGACATATTTCGTCGCCTTGTTGAACGCTTTCGCAATCGGGTTGTCGCCCTGGTGCGGCCAGTAGGCGGCAAAGATATCGTAGGTCCGGCGTCCCAACAGCATGTCGAAATCGCCGGCGATGGTCTCGTCAATGACCCGCTTCGCGGCCTCGTCCAGGAACAGCATGGCCCAGCCGCCATGGGTGAACCCGTTCGTCGGATCCTCCTCGGGCCCTCCGGGCGCTTGCATGACGCCGTCCAGGGTGACTTGGGTGATGGCAATGATTTTTCGCACTATTTGCCTCCGGTTTTGTGCTTCGTGTCCCGAGCACGAATGGCCGGCGCGACTTCCGACACGAGCCAATAAATGTTTTGTCGCAGTCCGCGTGAGCGAAGCGATTTAGAGGATAGCTTAGAACTCCGAGCGATTTATTCGTCCTGTTCTTCCGGGCCAAACCCAGCCACAAGAAGCCACCCCTGATCCGTACGAAGATACAGTTGACCCTTTCCCCAACCAATTTCCGCTTCATGCTCCTCAAAGCATCGGGCACATATATTTGCCCATGTGTGACCTATTATTGCTGCGTCCGCCATGTATTTGTCATTCTCGAAGTCATGGCCGCACAGGTTACAGCGCGTGATTTCGCCGATCCAAAAAGTGTTGCGCCTTTTACCTTCCGCGAGGTCAACCAAATCGCGCATTTTGTGCTCACCCACACTATCATCCTCGACGATGCCGCCGTTCCACCGAGAACCGATCTCAAGAGCGATATCTCTTGTAAGATCTGGGCGCCGTGACAAAAATGCAAATACTGATTCGAGTGGGTTGAAAGATTTTATTGATTGCCAGGCATCA
>JASHQO010000121.1 GCA_030039105.1 Xanthobacteraceae bacterium | reverse complement strand
CGCGCCGGCCGGCGCGGGCGATCGTGATGCGGCTCGCCGCCGAGGTCGATGCGCTGGCCGCACAGCTCAAGGATTCCCAGGCCCGCATTGCCGAGCTCGAGGCGCGCGTCGACGTCGATCCGCTCACCGACGTGCTCAACCGCCGCGGCTTTGCCCGCGAGCTCAAACGCTCGCTCGCTTACGTCAAGCGCTACGGCGTCAGCGCGGCGCTGATCTATGTCGATCTCGATGACTTCAAGCCGGTCAACGACCGTCATGGCCACGGCGCCGGCGATCTGGTGCTCAAGGCAATCGCGGCGGCGCTCCTTCGCACCGTGCGCGCGTCCGACGTGGTGGCGCGGCTCGGCGGCGACGAGTTCGTCGTGCTGCTCTGGAACGTCGATGGTGCCGAAGCCGCCATCAAGGCGGCGGAGCTGGAAGCGGCCGTCTACGCCACCCCGGTGCGCTGGGGAAGCGCGACACTGGTGGTCGGCGCCTCCGCCGGCGTCGCGCCGCTCGGCGCGCTCGACGCGCCCGCCGAGGTGCTCGCCCGCGCCGACGCCGCGATGTATGCGCGCAAGCACCGGCGGCGTCCGGCGACGACGGCCGCTACGCGATGATGTCCGGCGTGAGCTGGTCTTCGATGAAGGTGATGCGGTCGCGCAACTGCAGCTTGCGCTTCTTCAGGCGCTGTACCTGGATGATGTCGGAGCCCGGCGCTTCCTGCAGCGCAGCAATCGCGGCGTCGAGGTCGCGATGCTCTTGCTGCAGGCGCGAAAGCAACGCGCGCAGCTCGCGTTCTTCCTCTTCGGTCATCGCCGCCATGGCCGCGCCGGAGCCCGGGGGCCCGGCCTCTAAGTTACTCTGGATTATCGCGTTTTAGTTAATGGCCGGCAAGCCCGCATGCCGTTCCCTCATGGCGGAACCGTGCACAGCGGGATTTTCCAGCGCCGGCAAAAGGAGTATGCTGCAACATTGTCGGGGTAGCGTGGGATAGTCCGATCGGGGTTTTGAAGATCTGGCGCACGGAGATGAGCCATATGGCGATCGAATCGCACCTTGCGGAACTCGAGCGACGGCATCAGGCACTGGAACACGAAATTACCGAGGCAATGACCCATCCATCGACGGATAATTTGCAAATCGCACAATTGAAACGCAAAAAGTTGTACGTGAAGGACGAGATCGCGCGGCTGAGGCAAGCAGTCGTCCACTAACACACCGGTTATATTGCCGTTGTCGACTTGCCTCCGCGAAAGCGGAGTCGGGGGTTTCCATAATGGTCGTTGCTGCATCGTCTGCCGCGACGATGCGATTTGGCGACCGTTCCGTCGCGCGAGGTCGACCCGAAGACCGCGAGCGATCACGCCCGTTTCGCCATATCGCGCAGCTTAAATTTCTGGATTTTCCCGGTCGAGGTTTTCGGCACGGCGTCGAACACCACGTAGCGCGGGCATTTGTAGGCGGCGAGGTGCTTGCGGCACCAGGCGATCAGCTCTTCGGCGGTCGCGCTCGCCCCGGGCTTCAATTCGACGAAAGCGCACGGCGTCTCGCCCCATTTCTCGTCGGGCTTGGCGACCACCCCAACCACCTGCACGGCAGGGTGCTTGTAGAGCGCATCCTCGACCTCGATCGAGGAAATGTTCTCGCCGCCGGAGATGATGATGTCCTTGGAGCGGTCTTTGAGCTGGATATAGCCGTCCGGATGCATGACGCCGAGGTCGCCGGAGTGGAACCAGCCGCCGGCGAAAGCGGCATCGGTCGAGCGCTTGTTCTTCAGATAGCCCTTCATCACCACGTTGCCGCGAAACATCACCTCGCCGAGCGTCTCGCCGTCGCGCGGCACCGGCTGCATGGTCTGCGGATCGAGCACGTCGAGCGCTTCCAGCACCGGATAGCGCACGCCCTGGCGCGCCTTCTTCGCGGCCTGTTCGGCGCCCGGCAGCGTGTCCCAGGCGCGATGCCAGTCGTTGACGCTCGCCGGCCCGTAAGTTTCGGTCAGGCCATAGACGTGGGTGACGTTGAAGCCTGCGGCCTTCATCGCCGCCAGCACCGATTCCGGCGGCGGCGCCGCGGCGGTGACGAATTCGACGATGTGGGGCAGGGGCTTGCGCTCCTGCTCCGGCGCATTGAGCAAGGTCGACATCACGATCGGCGCGCCGCACAGATGCGTCACCTTGTGGCTGGCTATGGCGTCGAAGATCGGCGCGGCACGAACCGCGCGCAAGCACACATGGGTGCCGGCCACCACCGACAAGGTCCACGGAAAGCACCAGCCGTTGCAATGAAACATCGGCAGCGTCCACAGATAGACCGGATGCCTGGCCATGCCGCAAGTGATGACGTTTGCCATCGCCAGCAGATAGGCGCCGCGATGATGGTAGACGACGCCCTTGGGATCGCCGGTGGTGCCGGATGTGTAGTTGAGCGCAATCGCATCCCATTCGTCGTCCGGCATCGTCCAGGCAAAGTCCGCATCGCCATCGCGCAGAAGATCCTCGTATTCGAGATTGCTCAGCCGGTCGCCGGCGCCGGTGAATTCCGGATCGTCGTAGTCGATCACCAGCGGCTTGACCTTGCATGTCGCCAGCGCTTCCTTGACCGTCTTGGAAAATTCGCGATCGGCGATCAGCACCTTCGCTTCGCCGTGATCGAGCGTGAAGGCGATGATGGCGGCATCGAGCCGGGTGTTGATGGTGTTGAGCACGGCGCCGGCCATCGCCACGCCGTAGTGCGCTTCCAGCATCGCCGGCGCGTTGGGCAGCACCACCGCCACCGTGTCGCCGCGTTTGATGCCGCGCTTTTGCAGCGCCGAGCCGAGCTTGCGGGCACGCGCGTAGAACTCGCGATAGGTCCACGTACGCTTGCCGTGAACGATCGCGGCCTGATCGGGATAAACCTCGGCGGCGCGGGCGAGAAACGACAGCGGCGTCAGCGGCTGGAAATTTGCCGCATTGCGGTCGAGGTCGGTGTCATAGGCCGTGGGCATGGCGCTCCTCACGTGGCCGGCTCTTTCTTTATCAGCCTAGAGCATGATCCGGAACAGTGGAAACCGGTTTTCCGAAAAGATCATGCTCCACCAAAAAGCTGGAGCGAGAATCGCAGCAACTTGCAGCGATTTTCGCTCTGGCGAATACGGTCGGTTTTGATCAATGTCATAGCAGCGGCCAAGCGTCGCTTGCAAAGCCCGGAGCCGAGCAGAAGATAGGCCGAAAAAGAGCCGCGTCATGGACGCCCGTTCAAGCCGCTATCACGAGCTCTACGCGCGCTGGCAGCGCGATCCGCAAGGCTTTTGGGGCGAGGCGGCCGAAGCCATCGATTGGATCGAAAAGCCCAAGGCCGTGTTCGATCCCAAGGCCGGCATCTACGGCCGCTGGTTTACCGGCGGCGTCTGCAACACCTGCTTCAACGCAGTGGACCGCCACGTCGATGCCGGGCGCGGCGACCGCGCGGCGATCATCTACGACTCGCCGCTCGCCGGCCAAAAGCGCGTCATCACCTACCATCGCCTGCTCACCGAAGTTCAAGTGCTCGGCGGCATGCTGCGCGACCTCGGCGTCGGCAAGGGCGATCGCGTCATTCTTTACATGCCGATGGTGCCCGAGGCGGTGTTCGCCATGCTGGCTTGCGCCCGCGTCGGCGCCATCCATTCGGTGGTGTTCGGCGGCTTTGCCGCGCGCGAGCTTGCCACCCGCATCGACGACGCCAAGCCGAAGGTGATCCTGTCGGCGAGCTGCGGCATCGAGCCGGGCCGCATCGTCGTCTATAAGCCGCTGCTCGACGAGGCGATCGAGCTCGCCGCGCACAAGCCGGACACCTGTCTGATCCTGCAGCGGCCGCAAGCGCCGGCCGCGATGATCGAGGGCCGCGACCGCGACTGGGCCGACATGCGCGATTACGCGCTCATTCATGCCCGCTCGGCCTGGCCGTGCGAGCCGGTGGCGGCGACCGATCCGCTCTACATTCTCTATACGTCCGGCACCACCGGCCGGCCGAAGGGCGTGATGCGCGACAATGGCGGTCACATGGTGGCGCTGCAATGGTCGATGCAGAATCTCTACGGCATCAGCCCGGGCGAGGTGTGGTGGACGGCCTCCGACATCGGCTGGGTGGTCGGCCATTCCTACATCGTCTACGCGCCGCTCATTCACGGCTGCACCACGATCCTTTACGAGGGCAAGCCGGTCGGCACGCCGGATGCCGGTGCGTTCTGGCGCGTCATCGCCGAGCACGGCGCGGTGGCCATGTTCACGGCGCCGACCGCGTTCCGCGCCATCAAGAAGGAAGACCCGCACGGCAAGCTTTGCGCGCCGCACGATTTGCGCAAATTCCGCACGTTGTTTTTGGCCGGCGAGCGCGCCGATCCGCCGACGCTCGAATGGGCGGAGCAGCTCCTGAAAATCCCGGTGATCGATCACTGGTGGCAGACCGAGACCGGCTGGTGCATCGCCGGCAATCCGATGGGGCTCGGCATGCTACCCGTCAAGCCCGGCTCGCCGACGGTGGCGATGCCCGGCTACGACGTCCGCGTCGTCGACGAAGCCGCCAAGGAGGTCGCGGCCGGCCGGATGGGCTCGATCGTCATCAAGCTGCCGCTGCCGCCGGCCTGCCTGCCGACGCTGTGGCAGGCCGACGGGCGCATGCGCGAAAGCTATCTCGACGAGTTCCCCGGCTATTACAAGACCGCCGACGCCGGCTACAAGGACGAGGACGGCTACATCTACGTCATGGGCCGCACCGACGACATCATCAACGTCGCCGGCCACCGGCTCTCGACCGGCGGCATGGAAGAAGTGCTCGCCGCGCATCCCGACGTCGCCGAATGCGCCGTGCTCGGCATCAAGGACGCGC
>JASHQO010000120.1 GCA_030039105.1 Xanthobacteraceae bacterium | reverse complement strand
GCAGGCCAGGATATAGCCGACAAACGCCATGATGATGCGGACGAGCACGGCCATGGACCGCGTTCAATCCGTCATTGCCATGGCACGCAGCGCCAGCCGCTCGCTGGCCGAGAGCTTTTCGGTTGCGCTCTTGAGCTGGCCGCAGGCGGCGAGAATGTCGCGGCCACGCGGCGTGCGCACCGGCGACGCATAGCCGGCGTCGAAAACGACCTCGGAGAATCGCTCGATCTGCTCCCACTCCGAGCACTCGTAACGCGTGCCCGGCCACGGATTGAACGGGATCAGATTGATCTTGGCCGGGATGCCCTTGATCAGCCGCACCAGCGCCCGCGCGTCGGCCAGCGAATCGTTGATGCCCTTGAGCATGACGTATTCGAAGGTGATGCGCCGCGCATTGGACGCGCCGGGATAGTGGCGACAGGCATCGAGCAATTCGCGTAGCGGATATTTGCGGTTGAGCGGCACCAGTTGATCGCGCAACTCATCGGTCACCGCGTGCAGCGATATCGCCAGCATGCTGCCGATCTCGGCGCCGGCGCGCGCGATGTTGGGCACCACGCCGGAGGTCGACAGGGTGATGCGTCGCTTCGACAGGCTCAAGCCGTCGCCGTCGGCGACGACACTGAGCCCGTCACGTACCGCTTCGAAATTATAAAGCGGCTCGCCCATGCCCATCATGACGACGTTGGAGACGAGGCGTTTTTCGTCTTGGCCGGTCGGCGCCGCGGCGCGTTCCCAGTCGTTGAGCCGGTCGCGTGCCAGCACCACTTGGCCGACGATTTCGCCGGGCGTCAGATTACGAACGAGCCGCTGCGTGCCGGTATGGCAGAAGGTGCAGTTGAGCGTGCAGCCGACCTGGCTCGAAATGCACAAGGTGCCGCGGTCGGTCTCCGGAATGTAGACGCATTCAACCTCGTGGGGCCGGCCGTCGATCTCGCCGGGCAGCCGCAGCAGCCACTTGCGGGTGCCGTCGACGGAAATCTGCTCGGCGGCAATCTCCGGCCGCGCCAGGGTATATTGCTGCGCCAGCACCGTGCGCAGTTCCTTCGACAGCGTCGTCATGGCCTCGAAGTCCCGGGCACCGCGGACGTAGAGCCAGTGCCAGATCTGCTGCACGCGCATGCGCCGCTGCCGTTCCGGCACGCCAACGGCGCCGAGCGCCGCGGCCAGCGCCGCGCGCGTCAGCCCGACCAGCGACGGCTTCTCGGGCGCGACAAAGTGCTGAAGCGGCCGCTTCTCGACGAAGGCAGCAGGCGCACCGCCGTCAGTATGAGATGCGGCCAGCGGACCGGTCATGACGATTCCGAAAACGGACGTGCTTCACCGACAGATAGGTCCCTCTCCCATTCCTGGGGAGGGCTACGCGGCGTCTATTTGCATTCCTGTCCGACGCGGTCCAGGGCCTGCGACAGGCCTTTGAGCGAGTAAGTGTCGGTCGATTGCGTGCCTTTGGCCGACGTGCCCTTAACCACCGCCGTCTGGCCAGCGCGCATGGCGTCGACCATCTGCGCCTCTTCGGCGGCGTTCTTGATCCAGGCGCCGTCTTGCTGGGTGTAGAGGGCGTAGGAGGTCGAGCCGATCGCCGCCGACGCCTCGGTTCCCGGCTTGAACGGGTAGCCGGTGATGATCGACACCTCATTGACTACTTTGGCGGCCGGCCGTGTCGACACGAACATATAGACCGGATTGCGCGGCCGATTCGGCGGGTTGGTCTCGGCTGACGTCGGCTTGGCAATGGCGAAGCAAAGCTTCTTGCCGCCGGGCGAAGCCGTATAGGCGCCCCACTCGCCGTACTGGCCGAGCAATGTCGGTTTCACCCCGCCCACGGTGGGCGGCGGCGCTGGCTTGGCGGGTTTTGCCGGCGTGGGTTCGGCGGGTTGAGCCGGCGCAGCTTCGGCGGGCTTAGGTTTAGGCTTTGGTTTGGGCTTCTTCGCCGGTCCGGACGCCGGATTAGCCGGCGCTGTGGCTTGCGGTGCGGCGGGCTCAGATTGGGTTTGGGCATTGGCCGGAACGGCAAAAGCCGCTCCAATCAGCAGCGGCAAAGCAAGCTGCCATTGTCGATGGATGCGCATCTGGCCTCGCGAACACCCCTGTCGAATAGATAGCAAATCTTTCAAGTTTAATCCAATTCGGCGGTCGCGCAGAAACGCCACGGGTTGTTGCGCGCCTGCGCGGCGGGCCACGGAGCCGGCGACGGCGAAGTGTGACAAATAACACAGCCAAGGGGTGGCAATTCCCCAATACTCATCGGGCTAAACCGGACGTTCGGGCGGGTTGAGGCCACCTAGTCGGCCCTCATGATTGTGCTTCGGACGCCTCGGCGAAAGCGCGAAAGGATACGGGCGTGAGTGCTTGGTTTCATACCGTAGAGCCCGTAAAGCACCGCAAAGACGCGCCGGTGCGGGCGCATGAGCTGGACGATCTCCTCACCGCGGTCGGCACGAGCCGCGATGGCGAGGCGTTCACCGCCCTGTTCGATCACTTCCGGCCGCGCGTCCACGCGCAGATGTTGCGCCTTGGGCTCGCCCCGGTTGCCGCCGCCGACGTCACCCAGGACGTGATGGAAACGATCTGGCGCAAGGCGCACCTGTTCGATCGTCGCAAGTCGCCGGCCAGCGCCTGGGTGTTCCGCATCGCACTCAATCGTCGCATCGATGTCGGTCGGCGCAGCCGCGAGCACGCTTGCGAAGTTGCGGATTTGTTCGCCATCCCCGATCCTTCCGCCGACAGCGGCGCCGGCATCGAAGCGGCGCAGCGCGAGGAGCATGTGCACGCGGCGCTCGATGCCCTGCCGCAAGAGCAGTTCAGGATGGTGCAACTCGCCTTCTTCGAAGGACTCTCGCACGCCACCATCGCGGCGCGAACGAACCTGCCGATCGGCACGGTGAAGTCGCGGTTGCGGCTAGCCTTCTCGCGGCTGCGCCGGCTGCTGCAGGACGCCGGCGTGACCGAAGCGCTGCAGTTCGATTAGAGCGCCGTCCCCCGAGCTTTGTTATAAGGACGGCGTGCGCGCGGAGGCGTCATGAAAGCCATTCTCTGCACCCGTTTCGGTACCGCCGAGGACCTCGAACTCAAGGACATTCCGCCGCCGCAAGCCGGCCCTGGCGAAGCTGCGGTGCGGGTCAAGGTCGCAGCACTGAATTTTTTCGATACGCTGATTATCGCCGGCAAATATCAGTACAAGCCGCCATTTCCGTTCTCGCCGGCCGCGGAATTCGCCGGTGTCGTCGAAAGCGTCGGCGCCGGCGTGAGCGACGTGGCGCCAGGCGACCGCGTCATGGGCCATATGGGCTGGGGCGCGGCGCGCGAAGCGGTCGCGATTCCGGTGCAGCAACTCGCCAAGATTCCCGATACGCTCGACTTCGAGCGCGCCGCCGGCCTCAACGTGATCTACGCGACCACGCTCTACGCGTTGCGCGAACGCGCAAACCTCAAGCGAGGCGAGACGCTGGCCGTCCTCGGTGCGTCCGGCGGCACCGGGCTCGCCGCCATAGAGCTCGGCAAGATGATGGGCGCGCGCGTCATCGCCTGCGCCTCGTCGGACGAGAAGCTCGCCTTCGCCCGCGCTCACGGCGCCGATGAGACGGTGAACTACGCGAGCCAGGATCTGCGCGACGCGCTGCGCCGGCTCGGCGGCGAGCATGGCATCGACGTGGTCTACGATCCGGTCGGCGGGCCTTACGCGGAGCCCGCGGTGCGCTCGTTGGCCTGGCTCGGCCGTTATCTGGTGGTCGGCTTTGCCGCCGGTGAAATCCCGAAGCTGCCGCTCAATCTCGTGCTGCTGCGCGGCTGCGACATCCGCGGCGTGTTCTGGGGCGCCTGGCTGCGGCGCGAGCCGCAAGCGCAGCGCGCGATCATGGCCGACATCGTCAAATGGTGCGCCGAGGGCAAGCTCAGCGCCCACGTGCACGCGGTCTATCCCCTGGCCGAGACGGCAGCCGCACTCAAGGCCATCAGCGACCGCAAGGTGATGGGGAAGATTCTGCTGCGGCCCTGATCATGCCTTAGCCTGCGAGCTTGTCCATGGTTTCGGCCAGCGTGACATCCAGGTCGGTCAAGCCGCCGGCATCGTGGGTCGAAAGCGTTACGTCCACCGTCTTGTAGACATTGAACCATTCCGGATGATGATCGAGCTTCTCCGCCACCAACGCCGCGCGGGCCATGAAGCCGAAGGCCTGGTTGAAATCGGCAAAGACGAACTTTTTGCTGATGGCGTCGCGGCCGTTGACTTCGCTCCAACCTTTGAGCCTGGCCAGTGCGCTGCTGCGCGCGTCGCCGGTGAGTTTCTGCGCCATCTGAGACCTCCAGTCTCTTTGCGGGGCGCGATCGCCCCGCTATCCCAACCGTGCGGAGAGCCGGTCAACACCACCACGCCGCCTACACCGCTTCAAGGGGTACCTTTCCGGGCGATCTGCCGGACGACCAGCCAAGATTTTGCCGAAATCCGGCACAGGCCCCGACCGAAACTGCTGCTTGGCTTCCGCCCTGGCGGAATTAACCAAAGCGGCGCTTGGCCGTCGAACCCACCCCGCCGCCATGACGTCAAAGCTTTCGAGCCGTGGTAGGATTAACCATGCCTCCTGGAGTCCCGCATCAGCCGCTCGCCGCCAGACTTTGGGTCGCGCAGCATTCCAGCCACGGCAATACGGATTCACACGATCGCCCCATGAGCATCGAGTCCCTCGAAAATATGGTGCGCAGCCGCGTCAGGACGTTCCTGCGCCATACCGTGCTGGTGACAATTCTCGGCACCGTCATTCTTGCCGGCTGCGTCTGGGCCGCAGTCTATTACAGCACCAAAGCGACCGTCATGCGGATCGCCGCCGGACCTGACGGCAGCGCCAACGCCAAGATCGTGCAGGTCCTCAAAAAGACCGTGGCGCAGAGCCACGACCGCATCTCGCTGCAGCTCGTTGCCACCGACGGGCCGAGCGCAAGCTCGCGGGCCTTGGTCGACGGCAGGGCCGATCTCGCCGTCGTGCCGACGACCGTCGGCAAATCGCCGGATTGGCCGGTCGTCGCCATTTTGCGCCAGAACGTCATCGCGCTCATCGTGCCGGCGCCGCCGCCCGCCCCTGCGGCAACGGCCGCGCCCGCCGCAGCTTCCGCGCCCGTCGCCGCCCCGGCGAAAAAGCCCGAGGCTGCCAAGCCGACCAAGCCCGCCGCAAAACCGGCCGCCACGTCGGCGAAGACCGCCGATAAGACCGGCAAAACCAAGACCGCCAAAACCAAGACGACGAAGACCGCCAAGGCCAAGGATACCGATACCGACGACGACGCCGATAGCGATGACGACGACAGCACCAACACCAAGGACAAGGATCAGGACAGCAACAAGCTGAAGCTGTCGCAGCTCGCCGGCAAGCGCGTCGGCATCGTCATGGGCAATGAAGCGACTGCGGATCTGCTCGACGTCGTGCTCAAGCATTACGGCGTGCCGATCGACAAGATCCAGGTGTCGCAAATCGATCCGCAAAATCTTGCCGACGCGGTGCGCAAGAACGCCGTCGACGTGATCTTCGCCGCCGACTCGGCGATCGGACAGGCGATCGGCGACGCCGTCGCCGCCGCGACGCAGAACGGCGTGCCGCCGACTTTCATCGAGATCGATCAGGCCGCAGGTATCGCCAAGCGCTTTGCCGCTTTCGATTCGGTCGAGATCGACGCCGGCACCTTCGGCGGCAATCCGCCGATGCCGGACGAGAAGCTGACCACTCTCAGCTTCCCCGAATATCTGGTAGCGCGCAAAACCTTCAACCACAACGCCATCGCCGCGCTGGCGAAGATCATCTACACATCGCGGCTGACCATCGCCGCGCAAATGGCCGGCGAGGTCAAGATCGAGGCACCGTCAACCGACAAGGATGCCGACGCTCTGGTGCACCAGGGCGCGCTGGATTACCTGAACGACGATCAGAAAACCTTCTTCGACAGATACGGCGACGACATCTTCTACGGTATGCTGATCTTCCCGGTGTTCGGCTCGGCCATCGCCGGCGTCGCCAGCTATCTGCGCGCCGACAGCCGCACGCGGCGGCTGCGGCATCTGCAGCACGTGCTCGATCTGGTCCGCAAGGCCCATGCGGCGCAGACACTGGAAGCCATCGAGCATCTGCAAGTCGAGGCCGACCATCTGGTGATCGCGATCATTCACCTGAGCGAGCACGAGGAATTCGACGAAACGATCCGCATGTCGTTCTCGTTTGCCCTCGACCAGTTGCGCTTTGCCATCGCGGCGCGGCGTACCGCCATCCTCGACCACGGCGGCATGGCGGCTGGCGAAGGCGCGCCGACGGCCTCCAACGACGCAGCCGCAGCCGCCTAAATCCCGGCGCAACCCGAAGAGCCAACAAATTCCGGCCGCGACAGAGTCATCCCGCCGTCGCATATTGTTCTACCCTTCGTCAGAATCAGCGCGCAGCTTCCGCCGCGTTTCGATGGCGGAGGCCCAATGGCCGTCAGACTGCGACGTGGTGCGGCGCTGACGCGCCGCGCGCTCCTGAAAACTGCGACCGCGTCCGCGGCCCTGACCGCGATCGGCGGTATTGCGCGCCCCTCGCCGAGCTTTGCGCCGGATCGCGTGCAGATCACGCACGGCGTGCAGTCGGGTGACGTGTCGGCCGATTCAGGTGTCGTCTGGGCGCGCGCCGACCGGCCGGCACGCATGCTGGTGGAAGTGGCGACCACCGACAGTTTTCGCGACATCAGCAGCGCGGTGTTCGTCGATGCGCTGCCGGAATCCGATTTCACCGCCAAGGCGCTGCTCGAGAACCTGCCGCCGGGCCAAAGCATCTTCTACCGCGTCAGTTTCCAGGACTTGTCGTCGGCGGTGTTCGGCGAGGCGCAGGTCGGCCATTTTCGCACGCCGCCGAACCGACGGCGCTCGGTGTCATTCGTCTGGTCGGGCGACACCATGGGCCAGGGCTGGGGCATCGACACGGCGCGCGGCGGCATGCGCACCTATGCGACGATGCGCGCCAATCGGCCCGACTTCTTCATCCATTGCGGCGACAATATTTATGCCGACTGCCCGATTCCGGCCGAGAAGCCGTTGCCCGACGGCAGTACGTGGCACAGCCTCGTCACCGAGGAAAAATCGAAGCCGGCGGAGACGCTGGCCGACTATCGCGGCAACTACAAATACAATCTGCTCGACGACAATTTACGCGCCTTCAACGCCGCGGTGCCGACTTTCGCGTTATGGGACAATCACGAGGTGATGGAAACCTGGTGGCCGGGCGAGGAGCTGCCGCAGGAGCCGCTCGGTGAGAAGAACGCGCTGATGTTCGCCGCCCGCGCGCGGCGCGCGTTTCACGACTTCCTGCCGATCCGCGAGACCATGGCCGAGCCCGGCCGCATCTACCGAAAAATATCCCACGGCCCGCTGCTCGACGTTTTCATGCTCGATATGCGCAGCTATCGCGGCCCGGACGGCCCGCACACCGATCGCATCTTAAAGCCCGACGATTATCTGCTCGGACCGCAGCAGGTGGCCTGGCTCAAGCGCGAGCTGGCGCACTCGCGGGCGACCTGGAAAGTGATCGCCGCCGACACCGCGCTCGGCTACGTCGTCAACACCACCGGCATCGCGCACGCCGACGGCCCGCGCGGCCGCGGCCTCGAGATCGCCGATCTGCTGTCGTTCGTCAAACATGCCGGCATCCGCAACACGCTGTGGATCACCGCCGACCTGCACTATACCGCCGCGCACTATTACGACCCCAACCGCGCAGTGTTTCAGGATTTCGAGCCATTTTGGGAGTTTGTTTCCGGGCCGCTCCATGCCGGCACCTGGACCCCGGTGGCGCTGGAACGCACCTTCGGACCGGAGGTGGTGTTTGCGAACGCCTGTAGCGCCGCGCAGGGCAACAATCTGGCGCCGTGCTATGGGCTGCAATTTTTCGGCCACGTGGCGATCGACGGAGCGACGGAGACGCTGACGGTAACGCTCAAAGACGTCGCCGATCGCGCACTGTGGTCGAAAACGTTCGAGCCGGCTCCGGCTGCCGTGGCCCAAATGACCATGCGGCTCTAAGCGCGGGCAAGTCTCTCGCCGTTTACCTCCCGGCGCGATGCGATTGCTTCCAGGCGGAAAGTCACTATATAGCGGGCGTGAAGCGCGGGCCCCTCGGGGCTCGTTTTGGTTTGCGACCCTAAAAATACGACCCTAAAAATACGACCAATGAACCTTCGCAATATCGCCATCATTGCCCATGTCGACCACGGCAAGACCACGCTGGTCGACCGGCTTTTGCAGCAATCCGGCTCGTTCCGCGAGAACCAGCGCGTCGCCGAGCGCGCGCTCGATTCCAACGACCTGGAGCGCGAGCGCGGCATCACCATCCTGTCCAAGGCCACCTCGCTGGTCTGGAAGGACACCCGCATCAACATCGTCGACACCCCCGGCCACGTCGATTTCGGCGGCGAGGTCGAGCGCATCCTCAACATGGTCGATGGCGCGTTGGTGCTGGTCGACGCCGCCGAGGGGCCGCTGCCGCAGACCAAATTCGTCGTCTCCAAGGCGCTGAAGATGGGGCTCAAGCCCATCGTCGTGATCAATAAGGTCGACCGCGGCGACGCCCGGCCGAACGAGGTCGCGGGCGAAGTGTTCGATCTGTTCGCGGCACTCGATGCGACGGAAGAGCAGCTCGATTTTCCGCTTCTCTACGGCTCCGCCAAGCAAGGCTGGATGGCGGCCAGCCCCGAGGGGCCGAAAGATCGGGGCATGGCGCCGCTGTTCGATCTCGTCGTCCGCCATGTCGCGCCGCCCAAGGTCGAGGACGGCCCGTTCCGCATGCTCGGCACTATCCTCGAAGCCAATCCCTATCTCGGCCGCATCGTCACCGGCCGCATCAGCTCGGGCACGGTGAAGCCCAACCAGGCAGTCAAGGTTCTGGATCGCAGCGGCCATCTCATCGAAGAGGGCCGCGTCACCAAGGTGCTCGCTTTCCGCGGACTGGAGCGTACGCCAATCGAAGAAGGCACGGCAGGCGACATTGTCGCCATCGCGGGCCTGCCCGAAGCATTCGTCTCCCATACGCTCTGCGCGCCGGAAGTCACCGAGCCGCTGGAGGCGCAGCCGATCGATCCGCCGACCCTGACGATGACGTTCCGCATCAACGATTCGCCGCTCGCCGGCACCGAAGGCGACAAGGTGCAGAGCCGCGTCATCCGCGAGCGGCTGCTGCGCGAAGCCGAAGGCAACGTGGCGCTGCGCATTTCCGAATCGACCGAGAAGGATTCGATGGAAGTCGCCGGCCGCGGCGAATTGCAGCTCGGCATCCTGATCGAGACCATGCGCCGCGAAGGCTTCGAGCTTTCGGTCTCCAGACCCAAAGTGCTGTTTCGGCACGACGCGTCGGGCGAGCCGCTCGAGCCGATCGAGGAAGTGCTGATCGACGTCGACGAGGAGCACTCCGGCATCGTGGTGCAGAAGATGGCGGAGCGCAAAGGCGAGTTGATCGAGATGCGGCCGTCCGGCGGCGGCCGGGTGCGGTTGATCTTCTTCGCACCGACCCGCGGCCTGATCGGCTATCACGGCGAGTTGCTCGCCGACACCCGGGGCACCGCGGTGATGAACCGGCTGTTCCACGCCTACGGCCCGCATCGCGGCGAGGTCACCGGCCGGCGCAACGGCGTGCTGATCTCCACCGACCAAGGCGACGCCGCGGCTTATGCCATGTGGAACCTGGAGGACCGCGGGCCGATGATGATCGAGCCGGGCTGGAAGGTTTATCGCGGCATGATCGTCGGCGAGCACACCCGCGGCAACGACCTCGAAGTGAACGTGCTCAAGGGCAAGAAGCTCACCAACATCCGCACTCACGCCAAGGACGAGGCGATCAGGCTGACGCCGCCGATTCGCATGACCTTGGAGAAGGCGCTGGCCTATATCGAGGACGACGAGCTGGTCGAGGTGACGCCGAAAGCGATTCGGCTGCGCAAAAAACTGCTTGACCCGATCGAGCGCAAACGCGACGAGCGGCGCAAGGAAGCGGAGCGCGTCTGAGACGCGTCCAATTATGACACACTTTGGCCGCGCCCGACGCGAGGCCGCGCGCCAACGATGCGCAAAAAACCGCCGTCCCGCCACAACTCTTGCAAAAGGCTGTGCCGCGGGCGGCAAAATCCGACGCACCGTGGCGGTTCTGCAACAGCCCTTCGAGATCGCACGTTAATCGCGATTTTTGCGCCCCGCGGCGATAGACGCCCCACTTGAATCCGCTAATAATCCACACCGTTAACGGTTAGTGACTGCCGGCACTTGAAGGTACGCGCAACGCTTGCTTTGATCGCACCATGAGCACCATCCTCATCGAGATTCGTCGCGCCAAGGCATCGGATGCCGCAGCGGTCGCTTCTGCCCACGATGAGGCTTGGCGCACTGCGTATCAGGGCATCATTCCCGGCACCGAGCTCGAGAAGCTGGTCAACCGCCGCGGCCCGGCGTGGTGGGACAGCGCCATCCGCAAGGGCAGTCGCATCGCGCTGCTGCAGTTCGGCGACAAGATCGCGGGCTACGCCAATTATGGACGCAACCGGGCGCGCAGCCTGTACTACGATGGCGAAATCTACGAGCTCTATCTGCGGCCGGAATTCCAGGGGCTCGGCTTCGGCCGGCGCCTGTTCACGGCGGCGCGCCGCGATCTGGCGCAGAGCGCGCTCAAATCGCTGATCGTATGGGCACTGTCGGAGAACGAGAACGCGGTCGAGTTCTACCGCGCGCTCGGCGGCAAGGCGGTCGCCCGCAGCTCCGAGAAATTCGGCACCCGCGTCCTCGACAAGGTCGCCTTCGGCTGGAATAGCTGAAACGGACGACAGAGGACGGACGACGGAGGACAGATGAGGTGTTCCTCTCGTCCGTCGTCTGTCATCCGTCGTCTGTCGTCCGTCGTCCGTCCTCAGATCTCCGGCACCGGCAATCCGGCCTGCATGCAGGCCGCGCGCAACGTATTGACCAACAGGCACGCAATCGTCATCGGGCCGACGCCGCCCGGCACCGGCGTGATCGCGCCCGCGACTGCGACGGCTTCGGCGAAGCATACGTCGCCGACGATGCGCGATTTGCCGCCATCGCCGGCCACGCGGTTGATGCCGACGTCGATCACCGTCGCACCCGGCCTGATCCAGCCGCCGCGGATGAATTCGGGACGGCCGATTGCAGCGAATAGCAGATCGGCGCGGGCGCACAGGCCGGCGAGATCGCGAGTGCGCGAATGGGCAATGGTGACGGTTGCGTTCTCGCCGAGCAGAAGCTGCGCCAGCGGCTTGCCGACGATGTTGGAGCGACCGATCACCACCGCGTCGAGCCCGCTCAACGAGCCGTGCACGGCCTTGGCGAGCTTGATGCAGCCGACCGGCGTGCATGGCGCAAGCGCCGGCAATCCGGATGCCAACCGGCCGGCATTGAGCGGATGAAAGCCGTCGACGTCCTTCGCCGGATCGATGTTGGTGATGATGCGCGCGGCGTCGATCTGCGACGGCAACGGCAACTGCACCAGAATGCCGTGCACCGCGGCATCGTTGTTGAGCTCGCCGATCAGGCCGAGCAATTCGTTGGCGCTCGTCGCGACGGGCAGATGAAAATCGAACGGCCGCATGCCGGCCTCGACCACTGCGCGCGACTTCGAGCCAACATAGGCTTTGCTCGCCGCATTGTCGCCGACCAGCACGACAGCAAGCCCGGGAACGAGCCCGTGTGCAGCCGCGATCCGCCGCGCTTCCACCGCCACGGCGGCGCGCAAGTCGGCGGCGGTCGCCTTACCGTCAATGATTCTGGCAGTCACTTGACAAACCTTCGGGGTCGCTCAGGCGAGCACGCGGTAGTACAGCCAGAAGATGATGCGTTCGAGGAACAACAGACCGATGATTAAAACGATCGGCGAAATGTCGATGCCGCCGAGGCTGGGCAGCAGGGCGCGGATCGGGCGCAGTGCCGGCTCGGTCACCCGGTACAGGAAATCGGCCACCGCGGCGACGATCGGGTTGCGCGTGTTGACGACGTTGAAAGCGATCAGCCACGACAGAATCGCCATGGCGATAAGGATGTAGATGTAGAGCGTAATGATCGTGTCGACGAGCCAGAGAAAGGGATTTTCCATCGATGTCTCCGCAGTGGCGGCGCACACGAATAGCGGCTTGAGCGCTGCCGGGAAAGGTCGTTCAGTTTAACCTTTCACAATATTGCTGGAAAATAGCATCGCCGGCCGCGTCCTTGACAGCATGGGTCGGCGGCCCTAAATGGCCCGCACTCGCCGGCTTGGCGCAGTTTTGCCCATTGGCGGGGCCGTAGCTCAGTTGGGAGAGCGCCTCGTTCGCAATGAGGAGGTCAGGGGTTCAAATCCCCTCGGCTCCACCAGCCTTTGCTCGCTGCGCGAGCTACGGCCCGGCAAGCCACACCTACCTCCGAAGATACTTCCGAACAGCGCAAGCGAGCGAAGCCTGCCGCGCCGGAGCTGCGAAGCAACGCCAGCCGCAAACTAGGCCCATGGCCGGGCATGCTTGCCGGAGCCGTGCTGGTTTACACACCGCTTGCCGACGATTTATTGGTCTTCCTGGGCTTCACCTCGCTCAAGGATTGCGGCTCGCTCGCAATCGGCGGCCGCAATGACCAGCGACTCCCGTTCGACCGTCGATCTGTTGCGCCATGGCGGCTATGTCCGCTTCCTCTATGTGCGGATCGCCGCCTCCATAGCGCTGCAGGTCCAGGCGGTTGCGGTTGGCTGGCAGATGTATGAGCTGACCCGCAGCCCATTCCAGCTCGGCCTCGTCGGGCTCGTTCAATTCATCCCGGGCATCGCGCTGTTCCTCGTCACCGGCCAGGCCGCCGACCGCTACGATCGCCGCCTGATCGCCGCCATGGCGCAGATTTTCGAGGCGCTCGCCGTTGCCGTGCTGGCATTCGCGACGGCGACCGGCCACCTGACGCCGTATCTTCTGCTCGCTTTGGCGTTCAGCATCGGCACCGGACGCGCCTTCGAGCAGCCGAGCTTGCAAACCGCGCTACCCAACATAGTCCCAGCGGGCGTGCTGCCGCGCGCCATCGCCGGCTCGACCTCGGCGGCGCAAATCGCCGTCGTCGCCGGCCCCGCGCTCGGCGGCCTGTTGATCGCGCTGAGCCCCACCCTCGTCTTCGCCACCTGCGCCGTGCTGTGGTGTTCCGCGGGCCTCGTCATGCGCGGCATTGCCATGGAACGAAAGACCGCGACGCGCGAGCCGGTCGATCTCAAACGGCTGCTCGGCGGCCTCGTTTTCATCGGTCAGCACAAGGTGGTGCTTGGCGCCATCCTGCTCGATCTGTTCGCGGTGCTTCTGGGCAACGCCACCGCGCTGCTGCCGATCTTCGTGCGCGATATCTTCATGTCGGGGCCGCTGAGCTTCGGCGCATTGCGCGCGGCGCCCGCGGCCGGTGCGCTCGTGTCCGCGCTGGTGCTGGCGCGCTGGCCGGTCGCGCGCCATGTCGGCCACATCATGTTTGCGGCGGTCATGATCTTCGGCACCGGCACGATCCTCTTGGCGCTGTCGCCGGGTTTGCCGTTCGCCATGGGCGCGATGTTCGTCGTCGGCGCCAGCGATACGGTGAGCGTGGTGATCCGACAATCGCTGCTGCTCCTGCACACCCCGGACCAGATGCGCGGCCGCGTCTTTGCCGTCGGCTCGATGTTCACCGGCACGTCCAACCAGCTCGGCGACTTCCGCGCCGGCGCCGCGGCGGCCGCCTTCGGCACCGTCCCCGCCGTGCTGATCGGCGGCTTCAGCACCATCGCCGTGGTCCTGATTTCGACCCGGCTGTTCCGCGAGCTTTATCGGGCCGACCGCTTCGAGCCGGCCAAGCCGGGGGCGTCCGCATAGGCCTGGAACGGATGCCGTGGCTGCGCCATCATATTCGCGGCCAATTGTGCTGATTCATTCCGGGGCGTTTTGATTGAGGAACCGATCGCCATGCGACCCCGCATTTTTGTACTGACCGGGCTCACCGCCTGCTGCGCGCTGCTGCTTGGCGGCGTTACCGCACCGGCCCAGACCACGGCGCCGTGCGGCGGCGACTTCAATGCCTGGCTGCAAGGGGTCAAGGCGGAGGCCGCGGCGCAGGGCATTTCCCAGCGCGCCATCCAGGCCGGACTCGACGGCGTCACTTACGACCCGACCGTGATCGCCCGCGATCACGCCCAGGGCGTGTTCCGGCAGAGCTTTGAGCAATTCTCCGGCCGAATGATACCACCGCGGCTGGCACGCGCGCAAAAGCTCTTGGCCCAATACGGTCCGACCTTCAGTCGCATCGAGCAACAGTTCGGCGTGCCCGGCGCCGTCATCGTCGCCATCTGGGGGCTGGAAACCGACTTCGGCGCCGACAACGGCAAGTTCCCGACCATCCGCTCGCTCGCATCGCTGGCTTACGACTGCCGCCGGCCGGACAAGTTTCGCGGCGAGCTTGTCGCCGCGCTCAAGATCGTCGACCGCGGCGACATGGCGCCCCAGGATATGCACGGCGCCTGGGCCGGCGAGATCGGACAGACGCAATTCCTGCCATCGTCCTATCTGAAATTCGCCGTCGACTACGATGGCAGCGGCCGCCGCGATCTCATCCACAGCGTGCCCGACGTGCTGGCCTCGACGGCAAATTATTTGAAAGGCTATGGCTGGCAGCGCGGCCAAGCCTGGGACGAAGGCAGCCCCAATTTCCAGGTGCTGCTGCAGTGGAACGCATCGCAGGTCTACACCAAGACCGTGGCCGCCTTTGCCGACCAGCTTTCCGGCGGCGCTACGCATTAAGCGACGCCAGCCAACGCTCCAGAAAGACATTGAGCCAGGCGCGTGCGGTGAAATCGTACACCGCGCGGTCGGCGAAGTGGCTGTGGCGCGGCTTGGCGCCCGGAAGCTGCATGCGGTCGTGGCCGCGGGTCGTCCAGCGGTGCATCATCGCGTGGGTCACGTCGGGATGAAATTGCAGCGCATAGCCCGGGCCGTAACGGATTGCCTGCACCTCGAAGGTGTCGCCTTGGGCCAAAAGCTCGGCGCCGTGCGGCACGTCGAAACCTTCGCGGTGCCATTGATAGACGCATTCGGGCCACTGCTCGACGACGGCAAGGCCCATGGCCGTCGGCCGGATCGGGTAATAGCCGATTTCGGCATGGCCTTGCGGATGCCGAAACACCGTGCCGCCGAGGTGATACGCGAACATCTGTGCCCCGAGGCAGATGCCGAGGAACGGCTTGTTCTCCTTCAGCGGCACCGCGATCCAGTCGATTTCGCGGCGAATGAACTGGTCGGCATCGTTGGCGCTCATCGGGCCGCCGAAAATGATGCCGGCGCAATGGTTGGCCATGGTTGACGGCAGCGCGTCGCCGAACCGCGGCTTGCGCACGTCGAGCCGGTAGCCCAGTTGGCGCAGCGCGTTGCCGACCCGACCGGGCGTGGAATGCTCTCCGTGCAAAACGATCAGGATCGAATCTTGGTGCATGACGATTCGCCGATAGAGAATCTCTCTATCGCGTCCGCGGCCGGTTTTGAAGTTCTACGACCGGGCCTGCGTCCGGCGCCTGCCGCCCAGGACGCGCAGCAACAGCGCATGGGGCACCAGCGGCAAGAGCCAGACCGCCAGCCTGTTGAGGACGCCGGCGACGACCACACGCTTGCCGCGCATAAAGCCGCGATAGCCGATCTGCGCCACGCCGTCCGCCGGCAGGGCGAGCAATTTCGCAACGCGATCCACTCGCATGCCCGAGCGCGCTTGGAATTCGGTCGGGACCGGTCCCGGGCACAGCACCGTGACCCTTACGCCACGGCCGTCAAGCTCACGATGCAACGCCTCGCTGAACGACAGCACGTAAGCCTTGGTGGCGTAATAGACGGCCATGCCGGGACCGGGCAGGAAGGCGACGACCGACGCCACGTTGAGAATGCCGCCGCGGTTGCGGGCGAGGCTGTCGACGAAGGCGAGCGACAGCTCGGTGAGCGTGCGGATATTCAGGTCGATCATGCCGAGCTGTTCATCGCGATCGAGGTCGGCGGCGGCGCCGGACAAGCCGAAGCCGGCATTGTTGACCACGTTCGCGGCTTCGAGCCCGCGCGCCATCAGCTCCGTTGCGATACGCGCGGGCGCATCGCGCCGCTCGAGGTCGAGCGCCAGCACCGCGGGCCGCGGCCGGCCGCCAGCCGCGATTTCGTCGGCGAGCCCAATCAGGCGATCTTCGCGCCGCGCCACCAGGAAGAGCTCATGACCATGAGCGGCGAAGACGCGCGCCAACTCGGCGCCGATACCGGCCGAGGCGCCGGTGATCAGCGTGACCGGCTTCACGTCTCGCCGCCGACGCGGCGGCGCAGCGCGATGCGCTCGTTTGCCGATACGCCAAGCAGATCGGCGGCGCGCCAGACCAGATTGTCCTCGAGCTCGTCGCGCTGGCCGTCGGCATAGACGATCTGCCACATCATTTCGACGATCCTGGCGCGGCCGTCCTCGTCGAGCGAACGGTTGAGCAGATGCGTGAAATGATAGAGATCGACCGCCTCGTGCTCGGCAGCGGTCGCCTTGGTGATCAATTCGGCGGCGGCGGCGGCGTCGAGACTGAAGTGTTCGCGAATCACCGCGTGCAGCTTGTCGCGCTCGCTTTGTGACATCTCGCCGTCGATCGCAGCGGCGTGCACCAGCACGGCCGCCGCGGCGAGGCGATAGTCGTCGTCGGCGAACTGCGCGGGCTGCTTTTCGCCGTCGACGAATTCGGAAATGAGATTTCTGAAGGAGTCGAACATGAAATTTCCGTAAGGTCGGCGCCTCTCGGCGCCGTCCGATCCGCCGCTATATCGCAACACAAGGCCGGCCGTTCAAGGCCGTGCCGGCTTATACGCCAGACTGATGATCTATGCCGTCTTGGAATCGAGACCTTCGAGCGAGCGCCGTGCCGGCTCGACGCCCCAGAAATAGACCGCAACGATCTGCACCAAAAGCAACGCGATCATCAATCCGACGACGCCCGGCAAGCCGGAATTCACCATCAAATGGCCGACCACGAACGGCGAGACTACGGTGGCGGCGCGGCCGAGCGTGTTGCAGATGCCATTGGCGCGCAGGCGGATCTCGGTCGGAAACAGTTCAGGCGTATAGACGCCGAACAACAGCGCGGTCTGAATGTAGATGGCGATAATAAGGACCGCCCCGACGCTCAGCACCAGAGCCGGATCGGACGCCGCATTGAAATGGGCGTAGAACCAGCCGGCGACGATAGTGAGGATCGAAGCGCCGATGATGCTCCAGCGCCGGCCGATGGAATCCGACAGCACTGCGCCGCAGGCGCAGCCGACCAGCGAGGCGGCGGCCAGCACCACCGTGTAACCCAGCGAATTGGCGATGGTGAGGCCCTGGCGCAGGAAGAATTGCGGCAGGAAGATCACGAAGCCGAAGATCAGCGTGTTGATGGTGATCAGCACCCAGCTTCCCACCAACAGCCGCTGCAGGATCGGCGGACGGAACATATCGGCGCCGGTGAGCTGTGCCGGCGCCGTCGAGGCGACGGCAGCCGGCAGCGCGCCGCCGGTCGTCGCCACGTCCTTCTCGATCGCCTGCATCAAGGCTCCCGCTTCTTCGGTGCGGCCTTGCGCCTCCAGCCAGCGCGGCGACTCCGGCAGGTTTTTGCGCAGATACCAAACGATCAGCGAGCCGATCGCGGCGATGACGAACATCGGCCGCCAGCCCCAGGTCGGGATGATCAGATAACCGAGACTAGCGGTGACCGGGAAACCGCACACCGTCAGGAACGCCATGAAGGCAAGCCAACGGCCGCGCGAGCTCGGCGGCACGAATTCAGTCAAGGTCGAATAGCCGACCACGATCTCGGCGCCGAGCCCGAGCCCCTGGACGAAGCGACAGGCGATCAACTGCGGCATGTCCTGGGCGAAGGCGGCCGCGAGCGAGGCCAGGCCGAACACGAGCAGATTCACCTGATAGGTGAAGCGCCGTCCGTATTTGTCGCCGACAAAGCCGGTGATCAGCGAGCCGAGCGTCATGCCGACGAAGGTCAGCGACAGGAACTGCAAATTCTGCGGCAGCGTCGAGAATTTGGTCTGGATGGTCGAGGCAAGAACACCGCCGGCGACATAGAGGTCGTAGCCGTCGAAGAACATACCGGCGCCGACCAGCCAAAAGATACGATAATGAAACGGCGAAACCGGCAGCCGGTCGAGACGCGCGCCGGCATTCACAGACGTAGTCATGTGACAATTTCCCCCAGGCTTGCACGATGCGGTCTTGCGGGCCGGCTTGCCGGGGATGCTAAAGCATGATCCCGAAAAAGCCAGCCCTCGGACTTGATCCGAGGGTGGCAACCGGTTTTCGGAAAAGATCATGCGCAAGCAAAAGGCCGGAGTGGGATGACGATTCGACCAAAACTCATCCCGCTCTGGTCGAGCGGCAAGCGAAGCGCCACCCTACTGGATGGCCTTGCCGTTGCGGTAGCTCTCTTCGAGCAATTGCAGATTGGCCTGGACGTAAGGATTGGCGGGGTCCTTGGCCTGGGCTTCCTGCAACTTCTTATGGGCGCGGGCGTAGTCGCCGCGCAGCATGTAGGAGAAGCCTTGATCGTTGAGGATCTCCACGGTCGGGCCGATCAGGTGGACGGCCTGCGCATAGGCGCGATCGGCGAGATCGAAGCGGTG
>JASHQO010000119.1 GCA_030039105.1 Xanthobacteraceae bacterium | reverse complement strand
CTCGTTGGCGGCGCCGACTGCGACGCCGGCATGGCCGTTGGTGCCGGCGGCAACCGCGGTCCAGCCGCCGGCAGCGGCGAGGCGTTCTGCCAGTTCGTTGCGCGCTTCGGGCGCTACGCCGGCGGCGCTCGCTGGCTGAAAGAAGCCCGTCGCGCGCATCGTCGTCGGCACCGCCACGACGAATTCATCGTTGACCGCGACGGCAAGGCAGGGAACGCCGGCGTTGCTGCCGCAGTGCTCAAGCCCGCGGCGCACCGCCTCGTCGGCGCTGTCCTGATTGGTCAGGAAGAAGAAGCCGCCCTTCGGCCCCACCACCAGCGCCTTCGGCGCTCGACCGGAAACATAGTTCTTCTCGATCGTCGCCCGGCCGGGTGGTCGCACCAGCGGAACGTCGTCGACGACCAGCGGACGCGCGGTGATCGGATCGCGCTTGATCCACGGGGTCGGCGGCAGCGGCGGCCATGCGCCCGCATAGACCACTGCAGTGCCAACCGCATAGAGCTCGCATTTGCGCTGCTGCGGCAGCGCGTCGGAGTGTTTTTGGCACATATCGAGCGCGACCGATTTTGCGGTATCGTCGTCGGGCTGACCGGAGATGAAGCCGATCGACGCGCCCATGCTGATGGCCAGCGCCTTGTGATCCGCCGCCGCCATATACTCATGACGGATGGTGGTGCGCGCGCGGTCGGGGATGAAGGGAATGGTCTCCGGCACCAGCGTCTCGACCCTGTGCGCTGCCGGCTGTGGCGGCGGTGGCTGTGCCACCGCGGCGGACTGTGTCCCGATGGCCGGCGCGGTGGACTGCGGCATGGACTGCGCTGCGGCCACGGGCGCCGCCGCCTGCGGGCCGGCTTGGCCCGCCACCTGCGGGCCGTTGGGCCGCGCCGCGATCAGATAAACGACGACTGCGACGGCGATCGCGGCGAGCGGCGCGCCGATAGCGACTGGCAAGATCCAGGGCGGACGCGTTGCCGACTGCTTCGCGGCGGCCTCGCTCCGCTGATCGTCGGGCCGCAGGTCGAACTTGTAGGCATGGACCGGGGTCGGAATGTTCTTGACCTGCTGCTCACCGATATCGGCGAACTGCACCGACAGCTTGTTGGCGACCTGCTCGTGCACGGCGCGCGAGATGCAGATGCCGCCGACCGGCGCGATGCCCTCGAGCCGTGCCGCGATATTGACGCCGTCGCCAAGCAGATCGCCATTACGCTCGACCACATCGCCGATGGTGATGCCGATGCGGAAGTTCATCGCCCGGCTCGCCGGATAGGCGAGATTGCGCGTGCGCAGGCTCTCCTGGATATCGATGGCGCAGCGCACCGCTTCGACGGCGCTGGGGAATTCGGCGAGCACGGCGTCGCCCGCGGTGTTGAAGATCCGGCCGCCGGCGCGGGTGATGAAATCGTCCATCACGGAGCGGTAGGAGGCGAGCCGTCGCAGCGCCTCTTCCTCGTCTTCGGCGACGAGCTTGCTGTAGCCGGCGACGTCGGCGGCGAAAATGGCCGCAATCTTTCGGTTCATTGGATGGCTGCCGCGTCGCAGTGAAGCCGCGCTAATCTGCCGGCAGCGGCGGTGTCATGCAACCCTTCTGCAGCCGGACGGTACCGGGCAACCGGCAAGGCTCGTTAGGACGCCAGCGCGCTCTGCAGCGACTTCAATTGCTCGAGGTGGCGCGTGAGCTTGTCGCGCTGGGCAGGATCGGTCGTGTCCGCGACGTCCTCTTCGGCGTCCTTGATTTCGCCGGCCAGCGTGGAGAGGTCGAAATCCTCGCGCGGCACGGCCCGATCGGCGAGCACGGTGAGACCGGCGGGACTGACTTCGGCAGTGCCGCCGATGACGACGATCGGCTCGCGCCGGCCCTCGCGGAAGACAGTGACGATGCCGGGCCGCAGCGCCGTCACCAACGGCGCATGGCCCGGCAGGATGCCCATGTCGCCTTCGGCTCCCGGCAAGTCGACCTGGTCGACGTCGCCGGCGAACAGCACGCGCTCGGGAGAGACGAATTCGAGATGCAGACCGGCCATGATTGCTTACACGATGTCCGTTACCGGCAAGTGCGTTACGCCGCTTCCGCGGCGAGCTTCTTGCCCTTCTCCACCGCCTGCTCGATGGTGCCGACCATGTAGAAGGCGGCTTCGGGCAGGTGATCGTATTTGCCCTCGCACAGGCCCTGGAAGCCGCGGATGGTGTCGGCGAGATCGACGAACACGCCGGGCGAGCCGGTGAACACTTCGGCGACGTGGAACGGCTGCGACAGGAAGCGCTCGATCTTGCGGGCGCGGGCGACGGTGAGCTTGTCCTCTTCCGACAGCTCGTCCATGCCGAGAATGGCGATGATGTCTTGGAGCGCCTTGTAGCGCTGCAGGATTTGCTGCACGCGGCGCGCCACCTGATAATGCTCCTCGCCGACGATCATCGGGGAAAGCATGCGCGAGGTGGAGTCGAGCGGATCGACCGCTGGATAGATGCCCTTCTCGGCGATCGAGCGCGATAGCACGGTGGTGGCGTCAAGATGCGCGAACGAGGTCGCCGGCGCCGGGTCGGTCAAATCGTCGGCCGGCACGTAGATGGCCTGCACCGAGGTTACCGAACCCTTGGTGGTCGTGGTGATGCGCTCCTGCAGCGCGCCCATGTCGGTGGCGAGCGTCGGCTGATAACCCACCGCCGAGGGAATGCGGCCGAGCAGCGCCGACACTTCCGAGCCGGCTTGGGTGAAGCGGAAGATATTGTCGACGAAGAACAGAACATCCTGCCCCTGGTCACGGAAATATTCCGCGACCGTCAGGCCGGTGAGACCGACGCGGGCGCGGGCGCCCGGCGGTTCGTTCATCTGGCCATAGACCAGGGCGCATTTGGAGCCCTCGACCGAGCCTTCCTTCGGGTCCTTGTTGACCTTGGACTCGATCATCTCGTGATAGAGGTCGTTGCCCTCGCGGGTGCGCTCGCCGACGCCGGCGAACACCGAATAGCCGCCGTGGGCCTTGGCGATGTTGTTGATCAATTCCATGATGATGACCGTCTTGCCGACGCCGGCGCCGCCGAACAGGCCGATCTTGCCGCCCTTGGCGTAAGGCGCGAGCAGATCGACCACCTTGATGCCGGTGACCAGAATCGCGGCTTCGGTCGACTGATCGGTATAGGCCGGCGCCTCCTGGTGGATTGCGCGCGTCTCCTTGTGCGGGATGTCGCCCGCCTCGTCGACCGGCTGGCCAACCACGTTCATGATGCGGCCGAGCGTGCCCTCGCCGACCGGCACGGCGATCGGCCGTCCGGTGTCGGTCACTTCCTGGCCGCGCACCAAGCCCTCGCTGACGTCCATGGCGATGGTGCGCACGGTGTTCTCGCCGAGCTGCTGGGCGACTTCGAGGATCAGCCGGTTGCCCTGGTTGGTCGTCTGCAGGGCGTTGAGAATCGGCGGCAGATGACCCTCGAAATGCACGTCGACGACGGCGCCGATGACTTGGGTGATGTGTCCGACTGGTTGAGCCATCTTGGTCCTCTTAACGAAAGGTCACAGCGCCTCGGCGCCGGAGATGATCTCGATCAATTCCTTGGTGATCATCGCCTGGCGGGTGCGGTTATAGGTGAGCGTCTGCCGGCGGATCATGTCGCCGGCATTGCGGGTGGCGTTGTCCATCGCCGACATCTGCGCGCCGTAGAACGAAGCGGCGTTCTCCAACAGCGCGCGGAAAATCTGCACCGCGACATTGCGCGGCAAAAGGTCGTGCAGGATATCCTCGGCGTCCGGCTCGAACTCGTAGACCGCGCCGCCGAGCGCTTCGGCGGCATCGGCCTCGAACACCGGCGGAATGATCTGCTGCGCGGTCGGCACCTGGGCGATCACCGAGCGGAACCGCGAGTAGAACAGGGTGCAGACATCGAAGCCGAATTTATCGAACAACGCGATGATCTTCTCGGCGATCATCCGCGCATTTTCGAACTGCAGCGTGCGCACCGAACGCAGGTCGACCATTTCGACGATCTGCTTCTCGTAGGTGCGCTTGAGTTGGTCGTAGCCCTTGCGGCCGACGCAGAAGAACTTGACCTCTTTGCCCTCGTTCATCAGCGCGATTGCGCGATCGCGGGCGAGCCGCACGATCGCGGTGTTGAAGGCGCCGCACAGGCCGCGCTCTGCGGTGCAGACGAGCAGCAGGTGCGTATTGTCGCTGCCGGTGCCGCGCAGCAGCCGCGGCGCCTCGCCGGAGCCGGCGACCGAGGCGGCGATGTTGCCCAAAACCTTGTCCATGGCGCCGGCATAAGGCCGCGCCGCTTCCGCCGCGGCCCGCGCCCGGCGCAGCTTCGACGACGCGACCATCTGCATGGCGCGCGTGATCTTCTGCGTCGCCTTGGTCGAGGCGATCCGGCTGCGGAGATCTTTGAGTGAGGGCATCGCGTTGGTGACGGACGACAGACGACGGACGACAGATCAAAGAGGCGGCATCCGTTCAGTCTTCGGCCATCCGTCCTCCGTTGTCTGTTGTCCGATCAGGCAAACGTCTTGGCGTAGCTCTCGACTGCCGCCTTGAGCTTGCCGGTGGCGGCGTCGTCGAGATCGCGCGAATCGCGGATCTTGTTGAGGACGTCGGCGTGCCGGCTGCGCAGCGCGCCGAGCAAGCCATCCTCGAAGGCGCGGACCCGATCGACCGGGATCGGATCGAGATAGCCGTTGACGCCTGCATAGATGACGCAGACCTGCTCCTCCATCTTCAGCGGCGAGAACTGCGGCTGCTTGAGCAGCTCGGTGAGCCGCGAGCCGCGAGCCAAGAGACGTTGCGTGGTGGCATCGAGATCGGAGCCGAACTGCGCGAATGCCGCCATCTCGCGGTATTGCGCCAACTCGCCCTTGATGCGGCCGGCGACCTTTTTCATCGCCTTGGTCTGCGCCGAAGAGCCGACGCGCGACACCGACAGGCCGACGTTCACCGCGGGACGGATGCCCTGATAGAACAGATCGGTCTCGAGGAAGATCTGGCCGTCGGTGATGGAGATGACGTTGGTCGGAATGTAGGCCGACACGTCGTTGGCTTGCGTCTCGATCACCGGCAGCGCCGTGAGCGAGCCGGCCTTGTTGTCATCGTTCATCTTCGCGGCGCGCTCGAGCAGCCGCGAATGCAGATAGAACACGTCGCCCGGATAGGCTTCGCGGCCCGGCGGGCGGCGCAGCAGGAGCGACATCTGGCGGTAGGCGACCGCCTGCTTCGACAAATCGTCGTAGATGATGACGGCGTGCATGCCGTTGTCGCGGAAGTATTCGCCCATGGTGCAGCCGGCGAACGGCGCCAGAAACTGCATCGGCGCCGGGTCGGAGGCGGTGGCGGCTACCACGATCGAATAATCGAGCGCGCCGTTCTCCTCCAGCACCTTGACGAACTGCGCCACGGTCGAGCGCTTCTGGCCGACCGCGACATAGATGCAATAGAGCTTGATCTTCTCGTCGCCGGTGGCGTTGAGCGGCTTCTGATTGAGGATGGTGTCGAGGGCGATCGCGGTCTTGCCGGTCTGGCGGTCGCCGATGATCAACTCGCGCTGACCGCGGCCGATCGGAATGAGCGCGTCGATGGCTTTGAGGCCGGTCGACATCGGCTCGTGCACGGATTTGCGCGGGATGATGCCGGGCGCCTTGACGTCGACCCGGGCGCGGTGGTCAGCCGGGATCGGTCCCTTGTCGTCGATCGGCTCGCCGAGCGCGTTGACGACGCGGCCGAGCAGGCCCTTGCCCACGGGCACTTCGACGATGGCGCGGCTGCGCTTGACCGTCTGGCCTTCCTCGATCTCGCGGTCGGAGCCGAAAATGACGACGCCGACATTGTCGCTTTCGAGGTTGAGCGCCATGCCTTTGACGCCGCTCTCGAACTCGACCATCTCGCCGGCCTGCACGTTGTCGAGGCCGTAGATGCGGGCGATGCCGTCGCCGACCGAGAGCACTTGGCCGACCTCGGAGACTTCGGCCTCCTGGCCGAAATTCTTGATCTGCTCCTTGAGGATTGCGGAGATTTCCGCGGCGCGGATATCCATTATCGGGCCTCTTTCATCGCATGCCTGATCGCGTTGAGCTTGGTGCGCAGCGAGGTGTCGACCATGCGGCTGCCGAGCTTGACCGCAAGCCCGCCGATGATCGCCGGATCGACCTTGACGTTGAGGTTGACGTCCTTGCCGCTGACCGATTTGAACGCCGCGCGCAGCGCCGCCAAATGTTCGTCCTTGAGCTGTTCGGCGACCGTGACTTCGGCGGTCGCTTCGCCCCTGTGCTCGGCGACGAGCTTGCGGAAGGCGCGCACCATGTCGCGCACCGCGAACAGCCGGCGGTTCGCCGTAATCAGCTTGAGGAATTTTGCCGTCAGCCCGCCGATGCCGGCCTTGTCGAGGACGGCGGATAGCGCCGCCTGCTGCGCGGCGGCGGAGAACACCGGGCTGCGCACCAGGCGGTTGAGATCGGCGCTGTCCGCGACCAGCGCATCGAAGCGCTCAAGATCGGCCAGCACCGCGTCGATTGCGTTGCCATCACGCGCGAGATCGAACAGGGCGGTCGCGTAGCGACCGGCCATGCCGGATACGATGGGTTCAGCGGCTGCCACGTCGATTGCGCTCTCGGGGCTTTATTTTCCACGGGCTCGGCTGCGGCCCTTCGCGGACCCGCGCAAGCCCTTGGGTTTTCAGCGGGACTTGGATGTTCGCCGACGCCGCAGAAAACCCCGCAAGGCCGGCGGAAATCGCGCGCTTGCTAACATAGAGCCGGATACGGCGCAACCTCGCGAAACCCGCGAAAAACGGGCCTTCCTCGCTCCTCGGCAGGCGCAGAACCTAGGCGGCGTGGGCAGCGGCATGCGTTCGGATCACGTCGAGGAAAACCGCGCCGTATTGCCTGAGCTTGGTCTCGCCAACGCCGTGCACGCTCGCCATGTCGGCAAGCGTGGCCGGCTTCTTGCGTGCCATGTCAATCAGGGTCTTGTCGGCGAACACCACGTAGGCGGCGACGCCCTGCGTCTTGGCCAGGGCGGACCGGCATTGCCGCAGCGCTTCGAACAGCGCCGGGTCGCCCGGCTCGCCGTCGGCCAGCGCGGCCGCCCTGGCGGTGGCGCGCTCAGCTTTCTTGGTGGGCTTGAGCGTGTCCTTGCGCAGGGTGACCTTGTCGAGACCTTTGAGCACGCGGCGGCCAGCGTCGGTGACCGACCAGGTGCCGTGGCCGGTGACATCGAGGGCGATGATG
>JASHQO010000118.1 GCA_030039105.1 Xanthobacteraceae bacterium | reverse complement strand
GTCGGCAAGGCCGGCGAACCCGCCGACCGCGACCGGCTGTCGATCTGGTTCAACGGCATCCGCGTCGCCCACAAAGGCGCGCGCGATCCGGATTACGATGAGGTCGCCGTGTCCGCCGCGATGAAGAAGCAGGAGATCGCCCTGAAAGTCGCGCTCGGCCTGGGCAAGGGCCACGACCGCGTGCTGACCTGCGACCTCACCAAGGAATACGTCGCGATCAACGGCGACTACCGTAGCTGAGCGCCGCGCCATGGCTGCCGCCGTCAAACGCATCCGCACGCCGAGCCTCGACGTCGCTTACGAGGAGAGCGGCCACGCCGGCGGCACGCCGGTATTTTTGCTGCATGGCTGGCCGTACGATCCACGCTGCTATGACGAGGTGGTGCCGCCGCTGGTGGCCGCCGATTGCCAAGTCATCGTGCCTTATCTGCGCGGTTTCGGCCCGACGCGCTTTCTCTCCGCCGACACGCCGCGGTCCGGCCAGCAGGCAGCGCTCGGCAACGATCTGCGCGAGCTCATGGAGGCGCTCGGTATCGAACGCGCAACGCTTGCTGGTTACGACTGGGGCGGCCGGGCGGCCTGCATCGTCGCAGCATTGTGGCCGCAGCGCGTGCACGGCCTTGTGACCGGCAACGGCTACAACATCCAGAACATCCCGGCGTCGGTGAAGCCGGTGGCGCCAGCCCAGGAACACCGGTTCTGGTATCAATATTACTTCCACACCGAGCGTGGTCGCGCTGGGCTCACACAAAATCGCCACGCACTGGTCCGTTACATCTGGCAGATCTGGTCGCCCAATTGGGCGTTCGACGACGCCACCTACGAGCGCAGCGCGCCATCTTTCGACAATCCGGATTTCGTCGCGGTGACGATCCAGTCCTATCGCCATCGCTTCGGCTACGCGCCGGGCGATCCGGCGCTCGAACCGATCGAGGAGCGCCTAGCTGCGCAGCCCAAGATCGCGGCCCCGACCATCGTGCTGCACGGTGCCGACAGCGGCATTCAGCCGCCGGCCAACTCTGATACGCAGGCCGTCTTCTTCGCCGGGCCCTATCAGCGCCGCGTGCTGCCGACGATCGGGCACAATCTGCCCCAGGAGGCGCCGCATGTATTTGCCGAGGCGGTCCTCGCCTTGACAAGCGCCAAATAATTGGACGCGCAGGTGGATTATGGGCGTTAAACTTGCTCTAACCATTGCGGCGATTGCAGCAATGTCTGCGATTGAATTGAGTGTGCTTTTACCAACGCTTCCTTAGATTGAGGCCGGGCCGTGAGCGTCAAACTTGTCCTTGTCGCCGCCTGCGCCCTCATCGACACCGACGGCCGCGTGCTGATCGCGCAGCGGCCGGCGGGAAAATCGATGGCGGGTTTGTGGGAGTTTCCCGGTGGCAAGGTCGAGGCCGGCGAGCGGCCGGAAGTAAGCCTGATCCGCGAGCTGAAGGAGGAGCTGGGTATCATCGTCAAAGAGGATTGTCTGGCGCCGTTGACCTTCGCGAGCCACGCCTATCCCGACTTTCACCTGCTGATGCCGCTTTACGTCTGCAGGCGCTGGGAAGGCATCGTGGCAGCGCAGGAAGGGCAAAAGCTCAAGTGGGTGCGCCCGGCCGACCTCCGCGACTATCCGATGCCACCAGCCGACGAACCGCTGATCTCTCATCTGACGACGCTCATATGATCCGCATGCCAGAAGGCCCGAACGCCATGAAGAACCAAAGCACAAGGGTTATCGCGACCGCGCTGCGCTTCGTGCGCGACGAGCGCGGCGCCACCGCCATCGAATATGCCATGATCGCCTCGGGCGTCGCGGTTGCGATCGCCTCGACGGTCGTGGCGCTCGGCACCGCCATATCGAACAATCTCTACGGCAACGTCGCCGCGGCGCTGAAATAGCTCTACTTCCCCGCCTTCTCGCCGGCTGAAATCTCCCGCGTGCCAAGCGCGTCGGCGAGCCGTGCCTGGGCCGAGCCGGGCTTGAGCGGCCGCTGCTGGTCCGGATGCGGCGCCCAGCCCGACAGCCAGACGATCTCGAACGTCGCCCGCAGCCGGCCGTCGGCATCGGAAAATCGTTGCGCGTAAACCTCCGCCATGCGCAGCAGGGTCGCGCGCTTGAGCGGCGTGCGGCGTCGCGACAGCAACGTGTTGGTCGCGCCCATGCGCCGCAGATCGTGCATCAGCGCAAATGCCGTGCCGTAGCGCACCGTGAGACGGTCGACGTCGGTGACCGGCAGCGCAAAGCCGGCGCGCTGCAGCAGCGCGCCGAGATCGCGCAGGTCGGCGAACGGCGCCACGCGGGGCGAGATGCCGCCTTCGATCTCGCTTTCCGCTTCGGCAAAGCTTTGGCGCAGCTCGGTCAGGGTCTCGCCGCCGACGAGGGCCGCCAGAAACAGACCGTCGGGTTTCAGCGCGCGGCGTATTTGGACGAGGACGCCAGGCAGATCGTTGACGAATTGCAGCGCCAACGCCGAGACCACCAGGTCGAGCGTCGCATCCCCGAACGGCGACGCCTCCAGGTCCGCGGTGGCGACCGTTTCGGCGTGCAGCACAGTCGGCACAATATCGGCGGCGACGATGCGGCCGACCGCGTCGAGCCGCGCCAGCGCCCGGCGCACCGTCTCACCCGGCGTGCCGAGATCGACCGCAAGCTCGAAGCGGCGCAGCACGGTGGCGAGCCGATCGGCGAGGTCGTCGGCAACGCGGTCGAGTAGAAATGTCGCCGGCCCCAACGCCGATGCGCGGTGGCGGCGCTGTCGCAGCAAGGTCCGATCGAAGATAAAATCGCTCTCGACCATGCCCGTCTCACGTCCGTGACAAGCGCATTGCGGGACGGTAGCCTAGTTGCATGTCCTTGCACACCACCGGCATCACGCACGCCACCGGCATCACGCTGTCGTCACGCCTCAAACGCATCGCCGACGCGGCGCACGCGATGCTGCGCGGGGCGCTCGACCTGGCGCTGCCGCCCTTGTGCGCCGCCTGCCGCGAGCCGGTGGATGGCAAGGGCCTGTGTCCCAAATGCTGGTCGAAACTGAGTTTCATTACCCGCCCCTATTGCGAGCGGCTCGGCATTCCATTCGTGTATGACCCGGGTCCGGGCATCCTGTCCATGGAGGCGATCGCCGACCCTCCGTCCTACAACCGGGCCCGCGCCGCGGTGCGCTTCGACGAAATTTCCCGCGCCCTGGTCCATTCCCTCAAATATGGCGACCGACTCGATCTGGCGCCCCTGATGGGACGCTGGATCAGCCAGGCCGGCCGCGAACTCCTCGACGAGGCCGACGCCCTCATTCCAGTTCCGCTGCATTGGCGCAGGCTGTGGGCGCGCCGTTTCAATCAGTCGGCCATGCTAGCCGTCGCGATTTCCGCCGACAGCGGCGTGCCGGTAGCGGCCGGCGCGCTCAAGCGCATCAAGCCGACGGCGCAGCAGGTTGGTCTGTCGCGCACCGAACGGGCCGCCAATGTCCAGGGCGCCTTCCGCGTGTCCGAGGAGGGCAAGGCCGCAGTGACCGGCCGCCGCTTGATCCTGGTCGACGACGTTCTGACCTCCGGCGCCACGATCGACGGCTGCGCCCGGGCGCTGCTGCGGGCCGGCGCTGCCAATGTCGATGTGCTGATTTTCGCCAGGGTTGCCGATCCGGGTCGAACGTCCATATAACCAATTGCAAAGACTTTACGCATCATCATGGCCGCGATCGACATCTATACCGTCAAGTACTGCCCCTATTGCGCGGATGCCAAGGACCTGCTCTCCCGGAAGGGCGTTAGCTTCAACGAGATCGACGTGACCGGAAATCGCGATATCCGCAGACAGATGATCGAGCGCGCAGGCGGCCGCAGCACCTATCCGCAGATCTTCATCGGCGCCACCCACATCGGCGGCTGCGACGACCTCTATGCGCTCGACGAGGCGGGTAAGCTCGATCCGCTGCTCGCGGCCGCCGAGGGATGACGGCATGAGCACGACAAACACGTCGGCCTTCAAGGTCGCTCTCATTCAGATGCGCTCGGGGCTCGAGCCGCCGGCCAATCTCAAGGCCGCGCTCGCCGGCATCGACGAAGCCAAGCGCGGCGGCGCCGATTATGTGCTGACGCCGGAAATGACCAACGTGCTCGAAAACAATCGCGAGCGGCTGTTCGCCAAGATCGTCGGCGAAGAGCATGACGCGACGCTCGCGACCTTGCGCGAGATTGCGCGCAAGCTGTCGATCTACATCCATGCCGGCTCGCTCGCCATCAAAGTGTCCCCCGAGAAGGCGGTGAACCGCTCGTTCCTGATCGATCGCAACGGCGATATCGTCGCGCGCTACGACAAAATCCATATGTTCGACGTCGATCTCGCCGGCGGCGAAAGCTACCGCGAGTCGAACACCTATCGCCCCGGCGAACAGGCCGTGGTCGCCGACCTGCCGTGGGGGCGGCTCGGCCTCTCGGTGTGCTACGATCTGCGCTTCCCGGCGCTCTATCGGGCGCTGGCCGAGGCCGGCGCTTCGTTCCTGGCGATCCCGTCGGCCTTCACCAGGCAGACTGGCGAGGCGCACTGGCACGTGCTGATGCGTGCCCGCGCCATCGAAAACGGCTGCTTCGTGTTCGCTGCCGCCCAAGGCGGCAAGCATGAGCATGGCCGCGAGACGTTCGGCCATTCGCTCGTGGTCGATCCATGGGGCAAGATCATCGCCGAGGGCGGCACCGAGCCGGGCGTGATCTTCGCCGAGATCGATCCGGCGCTGGTCACCGTAGCGCGCGGCCGCGTGCCGTCGCTGTATCATGGCCGCCGCTTCGAGCTGGTCGAGCCAACGGCGGAGCCGACCCATCTGCACGCGGTGCGGGGCGCGCTATGATCCGCTACGCGTTGCGATGCGACCGCGACCACACCTTCGAAAGCTGGTTTCAGAGTTCGGCGACCTACGACAAGCAGTCAAAGCGCGGGCTCATAACCTGTCCGGTCTGCAACTCGGCCAAGGTCGAGAAGACGATCATGGCGCCGCGGCTCGCCCGCGCCGACGTCCCCAAACCGCCGATCCCGGCGCCGCCGCGCCCGCCCGC
>JASHQO010000117.1 GCA_030039105.1 Xanthobacteraceae bacterium | reverse complement strand
CCGGCGTTGCGCCGGCGCGCTCCAGCAGCGTCGGCAGTTGCGCCGCCATCGCGCCGGTCACGAACCATGCCGCGGCGAACACGAAGGCCAGGAGGAACATCTCCTTGTGCGGCGTCCAGCCGATCGACGGCCGGTCCGCACGCGCAACGTGGACCGGCTGCGCCGGCGCCGGCAGCAGCAGGCGGTTGAGCGGAAGGCCGACAACGAGATTCAGCGCCGCCCATACCAGCACGGTCTCGCGCCAGCCGAGCGCGCCGTTGAGAAACGTCGACACCGGCCAGCTCACCGTCGAGGCGAAGCCGGCAAAAAGCGTGATGCCGGTGATCGGCCCGCGGGCGTTGTGACCGTACAGCGATGTCAGCGCGGCGAATGCGGAATCGTAAAGCCCGAGCGCCATCCCGATACCGAGGATCGCCCAGGCGGCAACCAGCATGGCCATGCCGTTGGTGGCCGCGAGCACCGCCAACCCGGCCGCCAGGACGATGTTGGACAGCACCAGCACGCCGCGTCCGCCGTAGCGATCGATGACGCGCCCGACGGTCGGGCCGGCGACAGCGGCGATCAGCAGTGACATCGAGAACGCCGCGAAGACGTAGCTGCGCGGCACGCCGAGCGAAGCGCCGATCGGATCGGCAAGAATGGCCGGCAAGTAGTAGCTCGACGCCCAGGCCAGCGTCTGCGCCAGCCCGAGCACAGCGACGACGATGCGGCGCGACCTCGCGTCCGATGAATTGTTCTCCGCCGCCGTCAAAGCCGTCCCGCCATGTCGATGCACCCGGAGCCGCCGCATTGCCGCCAGCTTTACAGAAAACCGGCAACGGCAGTAGTATAAGTGATACTTGTATGATTTATAATTATCATAAGGAATTCTTTGAGTGCGCCAGATCAGCCTCGACCGGTTGCGGGCCTTTGCCTACGTCGTCGAGCTCGGCAGCTTCTCGGCCGCGGCGGCGCGTCTCGAGCTGACCCAGCCGGCCATCAGCCTGCAGGTGCGCGAGCTCGAGAAGCACGTCGGCGTCCGCCTGATCGAACGGGTGGGCCGCCGCGCGGCGCCGACCGCCGCCGGCGAAGAGCTGCTCGGCCACGCGCGGCGGATCGACGCCGCGGTCAACGCGGCGCTCGACGCCATGTCGCGCCATGCCAAGGGCACCGTTGGGCGCATCCGGCTCGGCACCGGCGACACCGCCTGCATCTACTTCCTGCCGCCGGTGCTGCGCGCGCTGCGCAATAAATTTCCGTCGCTGGATATCGTCGTCAGCACCGGCAACACACCGGACATCCTGAAATCGATCGAAGACAATACGATCGACGTCGGGCTCGTCACCCTGCCGGCGCCCGGGCGCATGTTCGATATCCAGCCCGTGCTCGACGATGAGTTCGTGGCGATCACCTCGCGCGGCGCCGTGGCGTTGCCGGAAAAAGTCACGCCGGCCGATCTCGCCAAGCTGCCGGTCGTGCTCTACGAGCCCGGCGCGAATACGCGCCAGCTCATCGACCAGTGGGCGATGCGGGCCGGCGTGTCGCTCAAGCCGGTGATGGAGCTCGGCAGCGTGGAGGCCATCAAGGAGCTGGTCGGTGCCGGACTGGGATGCGGCATCGTGCCGGCCCTGTCGCTGCCCACCGCCGGCGCGCGGCGGCGGACTGTCGTTCGCCCATTGCATCCGCGGTTGTCGCGCAAGCTCGCCATCGTCATGCGGCGCGACAAGCCGCTGCAAAAAGGACTGCGCGAGGTCGTCGGCGCCATCAAGGAATTTGCCGGCGCGTTCGAAGCGCCGGCATTCGACAAGACCTAAGCGAAGACTTCAGAGGTAGATCATTCGTCATGACTGACAACATCAGCCTACGATCGGCCGTGCCCGGCGACATTGCCGCGATCACCCGAATCTACGCCCACGCAGTCACCTACGGCACCGCCTCGTTCGAGCTCGAACCGCCGAGCGAACCCGAGATGGCGCGTCGTCAGCAAGGACTGCTGGCGAAGCGCTTTCCCTACATCGTCGCCGAGCGCTCAGGCGTCGTCGCCGGCTACGCCTATGCGGGGCCTTATCGCGACCGTCGCGCTTATGACTGGTGCGTCGAGGATTCGATCTACGTCGCGCCGGAGTGTTTCCACCAGGGCATCGGGCGGCGGCTGCTCACGCACTTGATCGCGGAGTCCGAAGCCCGCGGCTTTCGCCAGATGCTCGGCGTGATCGGCGATTCCGCCAATACCGCCTCGATCGCGGTCCATGCCGCTTGTGGCTTCCGGCTGATCGGCAATTTCCAATCGATCGGCTTCAAGCACGGCCGCTGGCTCGACACCGTGCTGATGCAGCGCCCGCTGGGCAGCGGCGATGCGGCGCCGCCGGCAAAGCTCTAACCGGCAACCAGCCGTACCGAGCGATCGAGCGCGCCGAGCACGCGGTCGAGCTCATGGCCGCGGCGCAGGATGTGGCCGGTCGCGGAGATGACGCTATAGGCGCCCTGGCGCCGGCCGAGCCGCGGATTTTTCTCGATGCGGTAGATTGGCATTTCCGAAGCGCGGCGGAAGACGGAAAACACCGCGCGATCCTTGAGGAAATCGATTGCGTAATCACGCCATTCGCCGGCGGCGACCATGCGGCCATAGAGGTTGAGGATGCGGTCGAGTTCACGCCGGCTGAAGGTCACCTCACTCGCGGGGGCGGGCGCTCGAACCTCGCCCCCGCGCCACGCGCTCGGATCGATTTCGCCGATGTCCATGCGGCGCCTCCTTTGTCATCTGCCATTCATGATCGCGCTGGACGGCGGCGCCGGCAAGAGCCTCGCTGCGACAAAAACCCGCCCGATGGGACGCGCCGGAAGCAGCGGAAAATTCAACGCGATCGGCAGGTGCGACAATTGCGACCGCCAGAATCACGGCTTCGTTAGGCGAATCATAATACGGCCCTATTTCGGCCCAGCACACGCCAAGCTGACCTGCAAAGTTGGACACTGTTGCCTCAGGGCCCGGTCCGGAAGCGTTCCGGATTCCTCAGCCCCCCAGCCCCCCGGGGCGCGGACGGATCGGGCCAAGAATTCCACGTACGGTTAAGTTCCGCGTACGGTTAGTTCCGCATACGGTTCAATCCCCAATAACTTTTAAGGCCGGCTGTTGCCGGCCTTTTTCTTTTCGGCGGACGGACGACAGCGGACAGACGACGGCCGAATGCCGGCACCGATCAGCGCCGCTTGCCGTCACCTGTTTTCTGTCGTCTGTCCTCTGTCGTCCGTTGGCTGTAGCGGCGTGACGGCGGCGCCGAGAATGATGCCGGGCTTGTCGTGGGTGCCTTCCTGCACCATGACGGCGGCGGCATCGGCCGCATCGGGCTCATCGCCCTTGATCTCGGAGATCGGCACGGTCCAGGTCGCGTCCGTTGCCGCCCAGTCGCCGAGCTTCAGCCAGCGCCGCACCACGTTGTGATAGGTGATGGTGCGGCCGCGATTCTCGCCGCGGCCGATGGCGACCGTCACGGCGCGCGCCAGCGGACACAGCCAGACTTCGCCTGCCGTATGGTCACCGTCCTTGGCCTTCACCGTGATGGCCAGATTGCCGCCGCTCGCCGCCAACAGCACCGGCAGCGACATGACGGAAGGCTTTTGCGCGGTCTGCGCGATCATGCGCTCGATGGCGGCGCGGTCGCTGCCGAGCACGTGCATGGCGCCGTCGACCACGATCTGCGGCGTATAGACTTGCCGGTCGCCGCGCACACGGGCGTAAGCGCGTTGCCTCGCCGAGTGCGCCGCGTTGGCGAGCGTGTCCTTCCAGCCGAGATAGTCCCAATAATCGATCGGCACGCTCAACGCGACGATCGACGGATCGCTGGCGAGTTCGCCGAGGAGCTTGTCGGCAGCCGGACAAGAAGAACAGCCCTGACTTGTGAATAGCTCGAGCAACGCCCGCGGCTCGGCGCGAGCGATGCCGTAGGTCGCGATCAGAAGCGCGGCAATAAGGAAAGCCGAGCGGCAGCGCAGCATTCCGATCTCCACCCGCCGCCCCTCGTGCGGTATTCGTCGCCCAGGCTCGTGTTAACCCCGGCGCCGGTCACCCGCCACTCACTTCGCGGTGAGGCCTTACCCCTTACGCCACAATTGCTAGGCTGCGAGATGGCGCAGGACATACTGCAGAATGCCGCCGTTCTTGTAGTAGTCGAGCTCATCGACGGTATCGATGCGGCAAATCAGCGGAACCCGCTTGAGGCCGCCGTCGGAGGCGACGATTTCGGCGAGCAGCCGCTGATGCGGCTTGAGGTCGCCATGCAAGCCGCGAATCGTGACCTGCTCGTCGCCCTTGAGCCCGAGCGTCTGCCATGACGTGCCCTCTTCGAATATCAGCGGCACGACGCCCATGCCGACCAGGTTGGAGCGGTGAATGCGCTCGAACGACTGCGCGATCACCGCGCGCACGCCGAGCAGGATGGTGCCCTTGGCCGCCCAGTCACGCGATGAGCCGGTGCCGTATTCCTTGCCGGCAAACACCACGAGCGGCACGCCCTCGTTCTTATAGCGCATGGCGGCGTCATAGATCGTCATGCGCTGCTTCGACGGATAATGGACGGTGAAGCCGCCTTCGACACCCGGCACCATCTGGTTCTTGATGCGGATATTGCCGAAGGTGCCGCGCATCATCACCTGGTGATTGCCGCGCCGCGTGCCGAACTGGTTGAAGTCCTTCGGCCGCACCTGATGGTCGCGCAAATATTCGCCCGCCGGGCTTTCCTCCTTGATCGAGCCGGCCGGCGAGATGTGGTCGGTGGTGATCGAGTCGAGGAACAAGCCCAGCACGCGCGCATCGACGATGTCCTCGATCGGCTGGGTGCGCTTCTGCATGCCTTCGAAATAGGGTGGGTTCTGCACATAGGTGGAACGATCGTCCCATTTGAAGGTGAGCCCGCCCTTGACCGCGATCTTGCGCCAGTTGGCGTCGCCCTTGAACACGTTGGCGTATTTCCTGGCGAACATCTGCTTGTTGATGTTCTTGCGCACGAAGTCGCCGATCTCGCGGTTCGACGGCCAGATGTCGCGCAGATAGACCTTGCGGCCCTTCTGATCGGTGCCGAGCGGTTGCTTGGCAACGTCGAGCTGCATCGAGCCGGCAATGGCATAAGCCACCACGAGCGGCGGCGAGGCGAGATAGTTGGCGCGCACGTCGGCGTTGACGCGGCCCTCGAAGTTGCGGTTGCCCGACAGCACCGCCGCGGCGACCAGGTCGTTCTTGTTGATGGCTTCGGAAATCTCCTCGGGCAACGGCCCGGAATTGCCGATGCAGGTGGTGCAGCCGAAGCCGACCAGATTGAAACCGAGCGTGTCGAGATCCTTCTGCAGGCCGGATTTGTCGAGATAGTCGGCGACCACCTGGGAGCCCGGCGCGAGCGAGGTCTTGACCCACGGCTTCACGGTCAAGCCCTTGGCCACGGCCTTGCGGGCCAACAGACCGGCGCCGATCATCACGTTCGGGTTCGAGGTATTGGTGCAGGACGTGATGGCGGCGATCACCACGTCGCCATTGCCGAGCGTATGCTTGCGACCTTCGACCGGCACGCGCTTGTCCATCTCGGAGGCTTTGTTGAACTCCTTGTCCATGGACTGCGCAAAGCCGCTCTTGACTTCTTTCAGCGCGACGCGGTCTTGCGGCCGCTTCGGTCCGGCCAGCGATGGCTCGATCGACGACAGTTCGAGCTTGAGCACGTCGGTGAACACCGGGTCCGGCGTATTCTTGGTGCGGTACATGCCTTGCGCCTTGGCATAGGCGATGACCAACGCCACGCGCTCCGCCGAGCGGCCGGTGTCGCGCAGATATTTGATGGTGTCGTCGTCGATCGGGAAGAAGCCGCAGGTGGCGCCGTATTCCGGCGACATGTTGCCCAGCGTGGCGCGGTCGGCGATGGTCAGGCCGGCAAGGCCCGGGCCGAAATATTCGACGAACTTGCCGACCACGCCGCGCTTGCGCAGCATTTGCGTCACGGTCAGCACCAGGTCGGTCGCGGTCATGCCCTCCTTGAGCTTGCCGTTGAGCCGCACGCCGATGACTTCCGGCAGCACCATCGAATAGGGCTGGCCCAACATGGCGGCTTCCGCCTCGATGCCGCCGACGCCCCAGCCGAGCACGGCGAGGCCATTGACCATGGTGGTGTGCGAGTCGGTGCCGACCAGCGTGTCCGGATAAGCAAGCTCGGTGGCGACCGATTTGTCGGGGAAGCTGAACTTGCCCTTCGCCGTCCACACCGTCTGCGACAGATATTCGAGATTGACCTGGTGGCAAATTCCGGTGCCGGGCGGCACGACGCGGAAATCCTCGAACGAATTCTGCGCCCATTTCAGGAAGCGGTAGCGCTCCTGGTTCTGCTTGTACTCTTCTTCGACGTTGCGCTTGAACGAATCCTTCTGGCCGAAGAAGTTCACCGCCACCGAGTGGTCGATGACGAGATCGACGGGCACCAGCGGGTTGATCTTCTTCGGGTCGCCGCCGAGATGCTCCATGGCATCGCGCATGGCGGCGAGATCGACCACGGCCGGCACGCCGGTAAAATCCTGCATCAGGACGCGGGCCGGGCGGAACGCGATTTCGCGCTCGGAGGTCTTGCTCTTGAGCCACTGCGCGACGCCCTGGATGTCCTCTTTGGTCACAGAGCGGCCGTCTTCGTTGCGCAGCAGGTTCTCCAACAGCACCTTCATCGAAAATGGCAGCCGCGCGATGCCCTTCAGCCCGTTCTTTTCGGCCGTTGGAAGGCTGTAATAGGCGTAGGTCTTCGAGCCCACCTTCAGCGGCCGCAGGCACTTGAAGCTGTCGAGCGAAGTCATGACTTTTTTCCCATTACTCCGGCCGGATGCCGGGGCAAAACTGAGGTAATTATTGCCGAAACAGGTCCCAACGGTCGTTGGTGGGTGGTCGGGCGCGGGAGCGTCGCCGGCGCGGCGCAACCCGACTTGCGGCTTATAAAAGCTTTTCTGGAATTGTGCCAGATCGGCAAGAAATAGCCGATAAAATGCCCCCAATTCGGCATTTCCGGCCCTATAGGTCCCAGGACGTTCATTGATGCGGCTTTGCGCTGTCGATCTGGCCTGTCACCGCGGCGGGCGCGACATCTTCACCGGGCTGAACTTCGCCGTTGCCTCCGGCGAGGTTTTGGCGGTGACCGGCCGCAACGGAGCCGGGAAATCGTCGCTGCTGCGCACCATCGTCGGTTTGATCCGTGTGGGGCGTGGCAAGCTGACCCTCGAGGGCGGCGATCCCGAACTGACCATCGCCGAACAGGCGCACTATCTTGGCCACCAGGACGCGTTGAAACCGTCGCTGTCGGTCGCAGAAAACTTACGATTTTGGGCTGGATTCCTGGGATCGGAGCCGGCGGATATCGCCGCGGCGCTGGTAACCGTGGGATTGGATGGACTGGCCGATCTGCCCTCGGCTTATCTGTCGGCGGGACAGCGCCGGCGGCTGTCCATTGCCCGCCTGGTCGCGGTCAAACGCCCGATCTGGCTGCTCGACGAGCCCACCAGCAGCCTCGACGACGCCGCTCAGAACCGCCTCATGGCCCTGTTGCGGAGCCATGTGGCCGAGGGTGGCATGGTGGTGGCCGCCACCCATGGGCCGATCGGGCTCGGCGGGCCGAAAGAGCTGCGGCTCGACGACATGGCGCTGCCGTCCAGCGCCACCGCAGCCGCGGAGCCGGCGGTGCCATGACCCCCCTCGCCGCAATCCTCGTGCGCGACATGCGCATAGCCATCCGGGTCGGCGGCGGCGCGCTGATCGGCGTGCTGTTCTTTGTCGTCGTGGTCACCCTGATTCCGTTCGCGGTCGGCCCCGATCTGCCGCTGCTCAAGCGCATCGGGCCGGCAATCCTCTGGCTCGCCGCACTGCTGGCGAGCCTGCTGGCGCTCGACCGGCTGTTTTCGAGCGACCACGAGGACGGCTCGCTCGATCTCATCCTGATGAGCCGGGCGCCGCTCGAGCTCGTGGTCCTGGCCAAGGGCGTCGCCCATTGGCTGACGACGGGCTTGCCGCTGATCGTCGCCGCACCGCTGGTCGGGCTTTTGCTCAATCTCGACGCGCCGGCCGAACTGACCTTGGTGGTGACGCTGCTGGTCGGCACGCCGGCGCTGACCTTCATCGGCCTGATCGGCGCCGCCATCGCGGTGACGCTGCAGCGCGGCGGCCTCCTGCTCGCGGTGATCGTGCTGCCGCTGACGGTGCCGGTGCTGATCTTCGGCGTCGCCGCCGCCAATGCCGCCGTCGTCGGCCCGGCGCCGTTCGGCACGCCGTTCACCATCCTGTGCGCCTTGACCCTGGCGAGCCTCGTGGTCGGCCCCTTTGCCGCCGCCGCCGCGCTACGCCAGGAAATGGAATAGGCAAATGCGGTCATGCAAACGTGAAATCATCGCACGCCGCCGGCATTGCGCCGACGCTACGACGTGAACTAGGAAGCTGGCGCACTGGAAGCACCCATGGCCATCGCCGATCTGGCTAACCCGTCGCGCTTTTTGACGCTCGCCAACCGCTCCATTCCCTGGCTCGGCGGGCTGACGGTGATCGTCTTCGCCTATGGCATCGACCAGGCAATGCTGGCGCCGGACGATTATCAGCAAGGCGCCACGGTGAAGATCATGTTTTTGCACGTGCCGTCGGCCTGGCTCGGCATGCTCGGCTGGGGACTGATGACGGTCGCGGCGTTCGGCACCCTGGTATGGCGGCATCCGCTGGCCGACGTCGCCGCCAAGGCGGCGGCACCGATCGGCGCCGCATTCACGCTGCTCTGCCTCGTCACCGGCTCGCTGTGGGGTCGGCCCGAATGGGGCACCTATTGGGTCTGGGATGCGCGGCTGACCTCGGAGCTGGTGCTGTTCCTGCTCTATCTCGCCGTCATCGCGCTGTGGCGCACGGTGGAAGACCCATCGCGCGCGGCGCGCGCCGCCGCGATCCTCACTTTGGTCGGCGCCATCGACCTGCCGATCATCAAATTCTCGGTCGACTGGTGGAACACCTTGCATCAAGGCGCCTCGGTGTTCCGGCTCGGCGGCTCGACGATCTATCCGACTATTCTCATGCCGCTACTCGTCATGGCGGTGGCGTTCACCTTGCTGTTCTTCACGCTGCATCTCGCGGCGATGCGCAACGAAATCCTGCGCCGCCGGGTGCGGACCTTGCGACTGATGCAGGCGAACGCGGTGAGCTGACGGTGGACCCGGCAAACCATATGGGCTTCATCGTCGCGGCCTATGCCGCGACCCTCGTTATCGTCGGCGCCCTGATCGCCTGGGTGATGCTGGACTATCGCGCGCAGCAGCGCACGCTTGCCGAGCTCGACAGGCGTGGCGTCAGCCGCCGCTCGGCGCCGGCGCCGGCCATGGAGCAAGCGAAGGAACAGGCATGACCGACGCCGGCACCGAGACCGCAAACGTCGCCCGGCGCCGCATCGCGGTGCTGGTGCCGCTTGTGGTCTTTGTCGCGCTCGTTGCCTTGTTCCTGGTCCGCCTCAATTCCGGCGACCCGTCGCTCATTCCATCGGCGCTGATCGGCCATCCGGCCCCGCAGACCGCTTTGCCGCCGGTCGCCGGGCTCGAGCGCGACGGCGCAGCGGTGCCCGGCCTCGACCCGGCAAGCTTCAAGGGCGAAGTCACGGTGGTGAATGTCTGGGCGTCGTGGTGCGTGCCGTGCCACGACGAGGCGCCGCTGCTCATGCAGCTCGCCAAAGACGGCCGTTTCCGCCTGATCGGCATCAACTACAAGGACGAGCCCGACAACGCCCGGCGCTTCCTCGGCCGCTACGGCAATCCATTCGCCGCCGCCGGCGCCGACCAGAGCGGCCGCGCCGCGATCGAATGGGGCGTCTATGGCGTGCCGGAAACCTTCGTGGTCGGCAAGGACGCCCGCATCGCCTATAAGCTGGTCGGCCCGATCAGCCCGGATAATTTCGACGCCGTGCTCAAGCCGCAGATCGAGAAGGCGCTGGCCGCTACAGGCTCCTGACCGTCATTGCGAGCGCAATGACGACGATCACTCCGCCGGCTCCGCCGCATATTTCTTCAACAGCGGCACCTGCAGTGCGCCGAACAGAAACGTCAACGGCACGACGCCGAACACCTTGAAGTCGACCCAGACGTCGGTCGAGGTGGTGCGCCAGACGACTTCGTTGAGCACCGCCAGCGCCAAGAAGAACAACGCCCAGCGCAAGGTCAGCTTGCGCCAGCCTGCTTCGGTGAGCTGGAACATCGAGTCGAGCACGGTGCCGAGCAGCGGCTTGTTGAAGACGAGCCCGCCAAGCAACACGCCGCCGAACAGCGCGTAGATGATGGTCGGCTTGACCTTGATGAAGGTGTCGTTGTGCAGGACGAGGGTAAGGCCGCCGAAGACCAGCACGATGATCGCGGTGACGATCGCCATGATCGGCAAGTGCCGCGTCAGCACATAGGACACCACCATCGCCACCAGCACCGCGACCATGAACGTCGCGGTAGCGACGAAGATGCCGAAACGCGCATTGGCAAAGAAGAACAGCAGCAGCGGCCCGAGGTCGAGGCCGAGCTTGAGGACCGGGTTGAGCTGCTGCGGCTTCGACGTCATGCGGGCGTGGTGTAGCGCGGCGCGGCCGTGCGCTCAATCAGGTATCCAGCCCGACGATGGCGCGGGCAAAATCGCGGGCCGAGAACGGCGCCAAATCGTCGACGCCCTCGCCGACGCCGATGAAGTGCACCGGCACGGCGAATTTCTCCGCGATGGCGACCAGAATGCCGCCCCGCGCGGTGCCATCGAGCTTGGTCATGGCGAGGCCCGTGACGCCGACCGCCTTGCGGAACATCTCGACCTGGGACAGCGCGTTCTGGCCGATGGTGGCGTCGAGCACCAACAGCACGGCGTGCGGCGCCGACGGCGCGACTTTCTTCATGACGCGGACGATCTTTTGCAGCTCGTCCATCAACTCGCTGCGGTTCTGCAGCCGGCCGGCGGTGTCGACGAGCAGCACGTCGACGGCCTGCTGCTTCGCCGCGGTGAGCGCGTCGAAGACGAGGCCTGCGGCATCGGCGCCGGCGTCACGGGCGATGAAGGCAGCGCCGGTACGATCCGCCCAGATCTTGAGCTGCTCGATGGCGGCGGCGCGGAACGTATCGCCTGCCGCGAGCATCACGCTCTTGCCCTCGGCGCGGAATTTCGCCGCGAGCTTGCCGATTGTCGTGGTCTTGCCGGAGCCGTTGACGCCGGCAACCAGGATGACGAACGGTTTTGACGCCGGATCGATGGCGAGCGGCTGCGCCACCGGCCCCAGCACCTTCTCGATCTCCGCCGCCACCACGGTCTTCACCTCGTCCGGGGAAATGCCGCTGGCGTAACGGCTCTCGCCGAGCGCCGCGGCAGCCCGGGCCGCGACGTCGGGGCCGAGATCGGCGCGGATCAACACATCCTCGATGTCGGCGATGGTCGCGCCATCGAGCTTGCGCTTGGTGATGAGGTCCGAGATGGCGCCGCCAAGCGCCGACGAGCTGCGCTTGAGCCCGCCGGTGAGGCGGCGCCACCAGCCTTCCTTGGTTTTTTCCGCGCTGTCGTTCATGTGCCGCCCGTGATAGCGGTTCCGCCGATGGACGCAATGACTCCCGAACAGATGGTATCGCGCCTGCTCTATCGCGACGGCCTGATGCTGGTGATCGACAAGCCGGCAGGGATGGCCGTGCACAATGGGCCGAAGGGCGGCGTGTGCCTGCAGGACCATTTTGACGCGTTGCGGTTCGGCCTGCCCCGGTCGCCCGGGCTGGCCCACCGGCTCGACCGCGATACCTCCGGATGCCTGGTGCTCGGCCGCCACCGCAAGGCGCTGGCGCAGCTCGGCAAGCTGTTCCGCACCGGCGCCATCGACAAGACCTATTGGGCCGTGGTGGAGGGCGCGCCAAGTGCCGACGAAGGCGAAATCGACATGCCGCTCGGCCGCCTCGATGCCACTATCGGCTGGTGGATGAAGCACGATCCGGCCGGCCAGCCGGCGGTGACGCGGTGGCAGGTGATGGGGCGCGGACCGGAGGGACTGACGTGGCTCGCGCTCGAGCCGCTGACCGGGCGCACGCATCAACTGCGCGTGCATTGCGCCGAGATGGGCTGGCCGATCGTCGGCGACGCCATTTACGGCACCGCGCCGCGGACGGGCGGCCCCGCCCTGCAACTTCACGCCCGCGATATCGTCGTGCCGCTCTACAAGAGCCGCGCGCCGATCCGCGCCAGCGCGCCAGTGCCGCCGCATATGCGCGAGCGACTGACGGCGTGCGGCTGGCAAGGGGAAGAAAGCGTCTTGCCTGGCGGCCGCGTGAACGAAGCGGCCGCGGACGCCGCTCAGTAAATCGTCTCTTTGATGCGCGCGGGCGCGGCCCGGTCGTGCTCTGGCCCGCCCATTTTGCCGTCGGTCAGTTCGGCGAGGATCGAGCCGGGCGTCGGCAAAGTCTTGCGATCGACTTTGCTGGCCGGATCCCACAATTTCGAGCGGATGATCGCCTTGGTGCACTGGAAATAGGCGCGCTCGACCGTGACCACGAGCACGCATTTCGGCACCTTGCCGTTCATGGCGAAGCTTTCGGTCAGGGCCGGATCGGTGCAGATTTTCGCGGTGCCGTTGACGCGCATGGTCTCGCCGACGCCGGGGATCAGGAACAGCAGCGAGACGCGCGGGTCGCGCACCAGGTTGCGCAGGCTGTCGATGCGGTTGTTGCCGCGGCGGTCGGGGATGATGAGCGTGTGCTCGTCGACGACGCGAACGAAGCCGGGCGGATCGCCGCGCGGCGAGCAGTCGAGGCCTTCGGGGCCGCAAGTTGCCAGCACCACGAACGGCGCCGCCTCGATCAGCTTGCGGTATTGCGGCGTGATGCGGTCGGTTTCCTTGAATACCGCGGGGCCGTACGGCGCTTCGCTGTAGAGGCGCTCGAGCGCTTCGGTCGTGGCGATGACGTGGTCTTGCCCGTTGCCGTCCATGGCGCGGTCTCCGGTTTGGCGCGACATTAGCTCAAGCGGCCAGCAATTGTCGCCCGTCATGGCCGGCCATTGTGAGATCGAGGATTTTTCCGGGCTCGACCGGCGCCGCCAGCCGCACCGGCGTGAACTGCTCGGTGCGGCCGGTCTCAGGCGATTCGGTCAGAACGCGCCGCGTTGCGCCGACCTCGGCGTCGAGATGTCGGCGCAGGGCGAGCACGCCGCGCTGGCGCAGCCGTTGCGCCCGCTCCTTCACCACCTCGCGCGAATGCTGCGGCATCCGCGCCGCCGGCGTCCCCGGCCGTGGCGAGAATGGGAACACATGCAGATGGGTCAGGCCGCATTCCTCGACCAGATCGAGCGAGCGCTGGAACATCGCGTCGGTCTCGGTCGGGAAGCCGGCGATCAGATCGGCGCCGAACACCACGTCCGGCCGAAGCCGCCGCACCGTGTTGCAGAAGGCGACCGCATCGACGCGCGAATGCCGCCGCTTCATGCGCTTGAGGATGAGATCGTCGCCGGCCTGCAATGACAGATGCAGGTGCGGCATCAGGCGGGCGTCCCGCGCCAGCACATCGAGAAGCTCAGCGTCGGCCTCGACGGAATCGATCGACGACACCCGCAGCCTCGGCAACTGCGGCACATGCTTGAGGATTTGCTTCACCAGCGTGCCGAGTTTCGGCGCACCCGGCAGATCGGCGCCGTAGCTCGTGATATCGACGCCGGTGAGCACCACTTCGCGATAGCCATTGGCGACGAGAGCGCGAATGTCATCGACTACGGCGCCCATCGGCACCGAGCGCGAGTTGCCGCGACCGAAGGGAATGATGCAGAAGGTGCAACGGTGATCGCAGCCGTTCTGCACTTGCACGAAGGCGCGAGTGCGGCCGGTAAACGCATCGACGAGATGCGCCGCGGTTTCCGTCACCGCCATGATATCGTTGACGATCGCCTTCGGCGCATCGGCAAGCTGCGCCCGCGCCCAGGCTGCCGCGCTCAGCTTCTCGGCATTGCCGAGCACCTGATCGGCTTCGGCCATGGCGACGAAAGCCTGCGGCTCGGTCTGCGCCGCGCAGCCAGTGACCACGATCTTCGCCTGCGGGCGAGCGCGGCGCAGCGCGCGGATCGCCTGGCGCGCCTGGCGCACCGCTTCGGCGGTAACCGCGCAGGTGTTGACCACGACAGTATCGCGCCAGCCGGCGCGCTCCGCTTCGCGGCGGATCACTTCCGATTCGGCGGCGTTGAGCCGGCAGCCGAAAGTGACGACGTCGACGCTCACGATGCACCCGCCGCGGCAAGCAAGGCCGCATCGAAACGGCCCTTGTGCTCGTATTCGGTCGGGCCGGTCATCAGCACGTGATCGTCGGCCTCGCGCCATTCGATAGCGAGATCGCCGCCGGGGAGCGTCACGGTGAGCTTGCGGTCGGCGCGGCCGATACGGGCCGCCGCGACCGCCGCCGCACAGGCCGCCGAGCCGCAAGCCTTGGTCAGCCCGGCGCCGCGCTCCCAGGTGCGGATGACGACCCGGTCGCGCGACGGCGTCGCGGCCAGCGTGATATTGGCGCGCTCGGGAAATATCGGATCGTGCTCGAGCTTGGGCCCGATAACGGAGAGATCGTAGGTCTGCGGGTCGTCGACCCAGAAGATCGCGTGCGGATTGCCCATGCTCACGACGGAGGGCGAGTGCAAGCTTGGCTCGCCGGCGATCTTAAGCTCGATCGCGCGCGTATCGGCGACGGCATGAGCCAGCGGTATCTCGTCCCAGCGCAAGCGCGGCCGGCCCATATCGACGGTGAACAGGCCGTTGCCGGCGCGCCAGCACGGGATCAGCCCGGCAACCGTTTCGAACGCGAGCTTCGTCTTGCCGGTTTCGGCGCTGACCAGCGCCGCCACGCAGCGCATGCCATTGCCGCAGGCGCCGGCCTCCGAGCCGTCGTTATTATAAATGCGGATCGACGCATCGCTCGCGCCGCGACCTGGATAAAGCGCCATGAGCTGGTCGTAGGGCTCGCGTCGCGCGACCGCGCGCGCTTCCGCCGCCGTGATCGCGGCCGGCGCGCGGCGCAGGTCGACGACGACGATCTCGTTGCCGAGGCCGTTCATCTTGACGAAGTCCCTGTCTGCCAGCGCGCTCATGATAATGCCCGAATGTCAGGCACTTATATGAGAATTCAAGGCGCCAACGCCAGTGTCTCAAGCGCGGCACGGCTGCAAATTGGCTGCGCCGGGAGGCAAGCCTCCGTGTTAGAGTGGTGTTTGAGTGGTGTTTGAGTCTTGGCGGGGCGGCCAGATCGCGGCGAGCGCGCCGGCCGGGCAGCGTGAAGCGCCGTAAGCCTTGAGGAGAAGTCGATGGTGCTGCGCTTTGCGCCGTGCATCGCTGCGGCGACCGTATGCGTCGCCATTACGCTCGCCTTTGCCGCGCCGCTGCCGTCGTGGGCGCAAACGCCGCCGGCGCCGGCCGCCACCAAGTCGACCGACAGCCCGGCGCCGGCAACGTCCGCCGAGCCGGCTGCAGAAGGCTTCGCCGAGGACACCACCCTGGCGGCGAAGACCATCGTCTATGTCAAGGGCAACGGCGTCTGGGACTCCGCCTTCGCAACGCTGAACGGCTCGTTCAAGAAGCTCAAGACTTATGTCGACAAGGAGGGCCTCAAGACCGACGGCCCGTTGATGACCATCTTCACCCAGACCGACGATACCGGGTTCCAGTACCAGGCCGCGGTGCCGATCGCCGAAGCGCCGAAGAATCCGCCGCACGGCGACATCGCGCTTGGTCAATCGCCGGAAGGCCATGCCCTGAAATTCGTCCACCACGGCTCGTATGAGGAGCTCGACAACACCTACGAGGCAATCACCAACTATCTCGATGAGAAGCGGCTCGAGCCCAGGGACATGTTCATCGAGCAGTACGAGACCGATCCGACCTCCACCGACCCGAAAAAGCTCACCGTCGACGTGCTGGTGCTGCTGAAATAGCCTGCGGTCACAGCTCCGCTACTTCGCCCGGCCGCAGCGCGCGAAAGCGCTGGGGCGCAATGGCCGCGGCGGCCAACGCTTCGGCGAGCGCCAGCACCGGCGCATCGATCGCTTCGTCGGTCAGTTGGAACGTGCCGTAATGGTGGCCGAGCGCAAGCTCGGCGCCGCAATCGATGAAGGCTTGCACGGCTTCGGCGGGATTCATGTGCTGGTCGCGCATGAACCAGCGCGGCTCATAGGCGCCGATCGGCAGGATGGCGAGCCGGAACGGTCCGTTGCGCTGCCGCGCCCGGCGGAAAAGCTCGCCGCCGCGATAGCCGGAATCGCCGACGAGATAGATTTTTCCGCATGGCGCGTCGATCACGAACGATGCCCACAGCGACATGTTGCGATCCGACAGGTTGCGCGCCGACCAATGGGCCGTCGGCACCAGCGTCACCGCTGCCGTGGCGCCGAGCGCGACACGGCGGTCCCAATCAAAGCCCTCGGCGGCGATCGCGGCATCGTGGTTGCGCATGATGGCGTCGTTGCCGAGCGGCGTGATGATGCGCGGACGATGGCCGGCGGCGAGCCGCGACAGCGTCGCGAGGTCGAGGTGATCGTAGTGGGCGTGCGACACCAGCGCGACGTCGATCGGCGGCAGGTCGGCAAAGGCGATGCCGGGATCGTTGACGCGCTTCGGCCCGACGCTGCGGAACGGCGAGGCGCGTTGCGACCAGACCGGGTCGAGCAGGATATTGAGGCCCGCAGTCTGGATCAGCCAGCTAGCGTGGCCGACATAGCACAGGCGACAGGCCGCGCCGTCGACGCGAGGCGGCGGACGATCGGCGAACGGCGACGGTGCCCAATCCGGCCACTTGGCCTTGGTGCGGTAAAGCCGGCGCTGCAGGAACCAGAGCAGCAATTCGCGCCGGCGCCGCGGCTTTGCCGCCGCAGCGTCGAAAAAACGCTCGCCGTCGAAATGATCGGAGGCCGGCCCGTTGTAGTAGCGCGACATTCTGGCTGGTTAATAACACGGCCGTCGGCGGACGGATCGCGATAAGTTTCGCGGTTGACCGCCGGCGCAACTCTCCCTATTTTCCGCTTGCTCTCGTTAAGAGAACGCTATTTGCAACCGCCGACCGGTCCCGGAGGCCGGAGGCAACCGCCCGACAGCGCGATGCGCCCTCGGGCGCCATTTGTCATTGCCGGGCAAAAGACGCGAAGCGTCGTCTTCGTGGCCAATGACCTGGCAATCCATGGAGCGGCGAGGCTGCATGGATGCCCGGGTCGATCCCGGGCATGACGACGGAAGGAAGCCATGTTCGAAAGTCTTTCCGAGCGCTTAAGTGCGGTCCTCGACCGGTTGACCCGGCGCGGCGCGCTATCGGAAGCCGACGTCGAGGCGGCGTTGCGCGAGGTGCGCCGCGCGCTGCTCGAAGCCGACGTGGCGCTCGACGTGGCGCGCGCCTTCACCGACGACATCAAGAAACGCGCGGTCGGCGTCGAGGTGATCAAGTCGGTCACGCCCGGCCAGATGGTCGTCAAGATCGTGCACGACGAGCTGATCGAGACCTTGGGCTCCAACGCTCAGCCGATCGACCTCAACGCGCCGGCCCCGGTCGCCATCATGATGGTCGGCCTGCAGGGCTCCGGCAAAACCACGACCACCGCCAAGATCGCCAAGCGCCTGGCCGACACGCTCAAGCGCAAGGTGCTGATGGCCTCGCTCGACACTCGCCGGCCGGCCGCCATGGAGCAGCTCGCCGTGCTCGGCCGCCAGGTCAGCGTCGATACGCTGCCGATCGTGGCAGGCCAATCGCCGGTGCAGATCGCGGCTCGCACGCTGCAAGCCGGCCGCCTCGGCGGCTACGACGCGGTGCTGCTCGATACCGCCGGCCGCATCACGCTCGACGAGGCGATGATGGCGGAAGCTGCGGAGGTCCGCCGCGCCGCCAATCCGCACGAAATTCTTCTCGTCGCCGACGCGCTGACCGGACAGGACGCGGTCAATCTGGCGCGCGCGTTCGACCAACGGGTCGGCCTGACCGGCATCGTGCTCACCCGTATCGACGGCGACGGCCGCGGCGGCGCGGCGCTCTCCATGCGTGCGGTCACCGGCAAGCCGATCAAGCTGATCGGCACCGGCGAAAGGCTCGACGCCATCGAGGACTTCTATCCTGCGCGCATCGCCGACCGCATCCTCGGCATGGGCGACATCGTCTCGCTGGTCGAGAAGGCAGCCGCCAACATCGACGCCGAGAAGGCGGCGCGCGTCGCCGAGAAGATGCGCAAAGGCGCCTTCGACCTCGCCGACCTGCGCGAGCAGATCACCCAGATGCAGCACCTCGGCGGCATGACCGGCATGATATCGATGCTGCCGGGCATCGCGAAAATCAAAAACCAGCTCGCCGAACGGAATCTCGATGAAACGGTGCTGAAGCGTCAGATCGCGATCATCGACTCGATGACGCCGCAGGAGCGGCGCAATCCGGATATCCTCAAAGCCAGCCGCAAGCGCCGCATCGCCGCCGGCTCCGGCACCAAGCCGGAAGACATCAACCGACTCCTGAAAATGCATCGCACCATGGCCGACGTGATGAAAGCCATGGGCGGCGCCAAGCGCGGCCCGATGGCCGGGCTCGCCAACATGCTCGGCTTCGGCGGCGGCATGCCAAGCCCGGAAGAGATGGCGAAGCTCGCCGAGAAAATGCAAGGCGGCCCGGGAATGCCAAGCCTGCCGGCGAGCATGCCCGGCTTGCCGCCGAAATTCCCCGGCGCGCCGGGTGGACTTCCAGGGTTTGGCCCAAAACTTCCGGGCGGCTTGCCGCCGAGCTTTCCAGGCTTCGGCAAGAAGAAGTAGCGATCAAGCAAACACACGCGTTCACCGTTTCAAGAAAGGAAACCCGAACATGCCTCTTGTTATCCGCATGGCCCGCGCCGGCACCAAGAAACGGCCGTTCTATCACATCGTGGTCGCCGACAGCCGCGCGCCGCGCGACGGACGCTTCATCGAGCGGCTCGGCTATTTCAATCCGCTGCTGCCGAAGGAAAAGACCGAGCGGCTGAAGTGGGACGTCGAAAAGGCCAAGGCCTGGATGGCCAAGGGCGCACAGCCTTCGGATCGCGTGATGCGCTTCCTCGACGCCGCCGGCGTGTTGAAGCGGCCGAAGCGCAACAATCCGGAGAAGGCGGTGCCGCGCAAGGAGCGCAAGGCCAAGGAAGAGACGGCCAAGGCCGCAGCGGCTGCCGCGCCGGCAGCAGGCGCGGCGCCGGCCGCCTAATCAGCGATGGCCGGCGACGCGCGTATCTGCCTCGGTCAAATCGGCGCCGCCCACGGCGTGCGCGGGCAAGTCCGGCTACGCTCGTTCACCGCCGATCCGGAAGCGATCGGCTGCTACGGGCCGCTCGAGACCGAGGACGGGCGCGTCGTGCAGATCGAGGCGCTGCGTCACGCCAAGGACCATTTCGTCGCCAGCCTCAAGGGCATCTCCGATCGCAACGCCGCCGAGCAACTGACCAACCTCAAGCTCTACGTGCTGCGCGAGCGGCTGCCCGAGCCGGACCGGCCGGATGAGTTCTACCATGCCGACCTGATCGGGCTCGCCGTGCTCGACCGCGCCGGCGAACGACGCGGCACCGTGGTGGCGATCCACAATTTCGGCGCCGGCGACATGATCGAGGTGAAACCCACCGACGGCCACACCACGCAGATGCTGCCGTTCGACGAGGCCACCGTGCCGGTGGTCGATCTCGCCGCGGGCCGGCTCGTGGTCGTCGAACCGGACATGGATCGACAAAAGCCTCCGGTGCGGAGCAACAAGCGGCGTTAGGCCATGTGGCGGGCGAGCGTTCTCACGATTTTCCCGGACATGTTTCCGGGCCCGTTGGGCCAAAGCCTGGCCGGCAAGGCATTGGCATCGGGCGCGTGGGCGCTCGAGGTCGTCGACATCCGCAATTTTGCCGCCGACAAGCACCGCACCGTGGACGATACGCCGGCCGGCGGCGGTCCGGGCATGGTGATGAAGGCCGACGTGCTCGCAAGCGCCATCGATGCGGTCGCAACCTACAGCCGGCCGCGACTTTTAATGTCGCCGCGCGGCACGCCGCTAACCCAGGCGCGGGTCGAAGAACTGATCCGCGGGGCCGGCGCGGTCCTGATCTGCGGCCGCTTCGAGGGCATCGACGAACGCGTCGTCGCGGCGCGCGGGCTCGAAGAAATCTCGGTCGGCGATTATGTGCTGTCCGGCGGCGAAATCGGCGCCATGGCGTTGATCGACGCCTGCGTGCGGCTCCTGCCCGGCGTCATGGGTGCCGCGGCCTCGGGCGCCGAGGAGAGCTTTACCGACGGGCTGCTGGAATATCCGCATTATACCCGGCCGCAGCTTTGGGAGGGCCGGCCGATCCCGGACGTGCTGCTCTGTGGCGACCACGCCAAGATCGCGGCCTGGCGCCGCGCCGAAGCCGAGCGGCTCACCCAAGAGCGCCGGCCGGACCTCTGGACGGCCTTCCTGCAGCGGTCGCGCAAGCGGCTGCCGGACGGATGACCGGAGGGTGACAAAGCCGTGCAGGTAGCGTAGAAGCTCCGCCAACCCGCTTAGCCCCCAGTCGGAGCCGCGCGACGAAGGCGCAGCCGATGGAGAATTTGCCATGAACTTGCTCAAAGAACTCGAAAACGAACAGGTGGCGAAGCTTTCCGCCGGCAAGGATATCCCCGATTTCCAGCCGGGCGACACGCTTCTGGTCAACGTCAAGGTGGTCGAAGGCGAGCGCAGCCGCGTCCAGGCCTACGAGGGCGTTTGCATCGGCCGCGCCGGCTCGGGCCTGAACGAGAACTTCACCGTGCGGAAGATCTCGTACGGCGAAGGCGTCGAGCGGGTGTTTCCGCTCTATTCGCCGATGATCGACTCGATCAAGGTCGTGCGCCGCGGCAAGGTGCGCCGCGCCAAGCTCTATTATCTGCGCGGCCGCCGCGGTAAGTCCGCCCGCATCTCCGAGCGGCAGGATCACGTCGTCGAAGGCGGCGACGAGAAAGCGGCGGAATAATTGCTGTCCTGCCCGGCCAGCGGGTTCGGCCCGAAGTAGCCGGCCCGATGACAAGCTCCGGTCCGGCCTTTTCCTCGCACGCCTGAGGCGCTAAAGGACGGCCCAATCTACCCAACCTGTATATGTCCGCCGACGGCCGCGGCGAGGAGCATCGATGGCTAAGCCCCGCACCCTCTACGACAAGATCTGGGACGATCATCTGATCGAGGACGACCCGAACGGGGTCTCGCTGATCTATATCGACCGCCACATCGTCCACGAAGTGACGAGCCCGCAGGCATTCGAGGGCTTGCGGCTTGCCGGCCGCAGAGTGCGCGCGCCGGACAAGACCTTGCTGGTGGTCGATCACAACGTGCCGACCACCGATCGCAATCTGCCGAACCCCGATCCGGAAAGCGCGGCGCAGATCGCCTACCTCGCCGAGAACGCCAAGTTCTTCGATCTCGAATATTACGACGAGTTCGATAAGCGCCAGGGCATCGTTCACATCATCGGCCCGGAGCAGGGCTTCACGCTGCCCGGCGTCACGCTGGTATGCGGCGACAGCCATACCGCGACCAACGGCGCGTTCGGCGCGCTCGCCTACGGCGTCGGCACCTCGGAAGTCGAGCACGTGCTGGCGACGCAGACGCTGATCCAGTCGAAATCGAAGAACATGCGCGCGATCGTCGACGGCAAGCTGCCCGACGGCGTCACCGCCAAGGACATCATCCTCGCCATCATCGGCGAGATCGGCACCGCCGGCGGCACCGGCTATGCGTTGGAATATGCCGGCGAGGCGATCCGCGCGCTGTCGATGGAAGGCCGCATGACGGTGTGCAACATGTCGGTCGAGGCCGGCGCCAAGGCCGGCTTCATCGCGCCCGACGAGAAAACCTACGCCTATCTCAACGGCCGCCCCAAGGCGCCGAAGGGCAAGGATTGGGACGCGGCGCGGCGCTACTGGGACACGCTGCGGTCCGACGACGGCGCCGGTTTCGACCGCGAGATCAAGCTCGATGCGGCAAAGCTGCCGCCGCTCGTGACCTGGGGCACCAGTCCCGAGCAGGTGGTCTCGATCGACGGCCGCGTGCCGAGCCTCGACGGCGTCACCGACGAGAACAAGCGCGAGGCCATCGGCCGCGCGCTCAGCTATATGGGCTTGCAGGGCGGCGAGAGGATCACCGAGATCGGCATCGATCGCGTCTTCATCGGCTCTTGCACCAATGCCCGCATCGAGGATTTGCGCGCGGTCGCCAAGGTGGTCGACGGCAAGACCGTCAGCGGCAAGGTCAGCGCCATGATCGTGCCGGGCTCGGGGCTGGTCAAAGAGCAGGCCGAGTCCGAGGGCCTCGACAAGATCTTCGTCAAGGCCGGCTTCGAATGGCGCGAGCCGGGCTGCTCCATGTGCCTCGCCATGAACCCCGACAAGCTCAAGCCGGGCGAGCGCTGCGCTTCGACCTCGAACCGCAATTTCGAAGGCCGCCAGGGCTACAAGGGCCGCACGCATCTGGTGTCGCCGGCCATGGCCGCCGCCGCGGCGATCACCGGCCACTTCGTCGACGTGCGGGAGTGGAAGTGACGCTTGGTCATTCCGGCACGCCGCAATGACGGTTATCCCCGCACCCACCAGCAGCGCATCTGCGGATAGAGCACCGTGCCGCTCGGCCGGTATTGCAGCTCGTACCAATCGACGCAGCGCCGGTAGAGCAGCGGCCGCGGATTGATCTCGATGCGGGCGCGCCCGCGGGCGGGCGGCGCAACCGGCGGCGAGAATGACGGCTGGCCCTGCCCGAGCGGCGAGATCTGTGCCGCGGCGTGGCGTGGCACGCCGGACAGCACCAGCACGGCGACAGCCATCATCACAGTGAACCGCGGGATTGCCATTGTGACCTCGTCGCTCAACCTATTCCAGTCATCGTCGCCACGCTACAGTGCGATTATGGCCGATATTGCATCCGACCCGCTGGCTTGGCGGCCGGTCAAGGCGCCCTCGCTCGCCGAGCTCGAAGTGCTGGCCGGCGACGTGTTCGGCGATCTGCCCAAAACCTTCCGCGACCTGTGCGCCGGCCTTGTCATCCAGGTGGACGATTTCCCGACCGAAGAGGTGCTCGACGAAATGAAGGCCGAGACCGAGTTCGACCTGCTCGGCCTGTTCCAGGGCGTCGGCCTGCCGTTCCGCAGCGAGAGCGCCGCCGTGCAGATGCCCAACATGATCTGGCTGTATCGACGGCCGATCCTCGACTACTGGGCCGAGCACGACGAGACGCTCGGCGCCATCGTCCGCCACGTCCTGGTGCATGAGATCGGCCATCATTTCGGCCTGTCGGATGCCGACATGGAAGCGCTCGAGCGCTCGGTCGATGAAACATAAGGGAGGCACGACATGAGAATCGACGGCGGCTGTTCTTGCGGCGCCATCACCATCGAAGGCGAGGCCGATCCGGAGCGGACGCAGATTTGCCACTGCACCGACTGCCAGAGGGGCACCGGCACGGCGTTCCGCGTCTCGATCCCGGTGCCGGGCGACAAGTTCAAGATGACCGGGCAGCCGGCCGTTTATTTGAAAACCTCCGCCGACAGCGGCAAGCCACGCCTGCAAGCGTTCTGCGGCAGGTGCGGCTCGCCGATCTATTCGACGACGCCGGGCGACGGCGTCCAACCGTCCTACACGGTGCGGGTCGGCATCCTGCGCCAGCGCGATCAACTGGTGCCGCGGCGGCAGCAATGGTGGCGCTCGGCGCGGTCGTGGGTCTCCTCGCTCGACGCGGTGCCGAAGGTCGAGAAGCAGGCTTGATCGGCCCGGTGCGCATCGTCATGTATGAATCGTCATGCATGAGAAGGACAGGCGACGGAGATTCTTGCCATGATCGTCACCGTATTCCGCTCCAGGCTGCGGCCGGGCCTGCGCGACGAATACGTCGCGCTGGTCGAGCGCATGACGGCGCTCGCCGCCACCATGCCGGGCTACATCTCGCACAAGGGCTTTTTCGCCGACGACGGCGAGCGCGTCACCATCGTCGAGTTCGAGCACGAGGAGGGCATGCGCGCCTGGCGCAGCCATCCCGAGCATCGTGAGGCGCAGAAGCTCGGCCGCGAAAAGTACTATCTCGAATACAGCCTGCAGGTCTGCACGCTGGAGCGCGAATCCAAATTCAAGGCCAAGGAGGCGGCGGCATAGCCGCGACCGGCCGAAGCGACGCTTGCGCCGCTAATCGCGCGCCTGCCTCTGCTTGTGCTTGCCGTGCGGCGCTGCCGACCGCGTCCCGTTGCTGGTCGGCGCGGCACCCGTCTCTTGGGCGCAAACGATGCCGGAGGGGCCGACGACGGCAGCGCGAATGCAGTCATCGGCCGAGGAGAAGGCACAGATTGCAGGTGTGACGCCGTCCTTATCGCGCACGCACCAAGTCTCCGCCCGCGCCGGTGCTGCGGCCGCCAGCACGACCGCCAGACCCAGACCGAAAGCCGCTTTCATGCTCGCCTCCATATCCTGCCGTCGATACCCTTCGGCGCCTCCGGGTGCCCTTGACAAATGCCGGGCGCGTCACGAAACAGAATAATTCCAAGCTGCTCGGGAGTTCCGGATGAAAAAATTCACCGTGCTTGAGGGCGTCGCGGCGCCGCTGAAGATGATCAACGTCGACACCGACATGATTATTCCCAAGCAATACCTCAAGACCGTCAAGCGCACCGGCCTCGGCAAGGGCCTGTTCGCCGAGAAGCGCTTTCGCGACGACGGCAGCGAGAATCCGGATTTCGTGCTCAACAAGCCGGCCTACCGCAAGGCCAAGATTCTGGTCGCCGCCGACAATTTCGGCTGCGGCTCGTCGCGCGAGCACGCGCCGTGGGCATTGGCGGATTTCGGCATCACCTGCGTGATCTCGACCTCGTTCGGCGACATTTTCTACAACAACTGCTTCAAGAACGGCGTGCTGCCGATCAAGGTGTCGCCGCAGGATCTGGAGAAGCTGTTCGACGACGCCGAGCGCGGCGCCAACGCGACGCTGACCGTCGATCTGGAGAAGCAGGAGATCCGCGGTCCCGACGGCGGCGTCGTCAAGTTCGACATCGACCCGCACCGCAAGAAGTGCCTGCTCGAAGGCCTCGACGATATCGGCCTGACCATGGTCAAGAACCACAAGATCGACAGCTTCGAGGAAAAGGCGAAAGCCGCGCGGCCCTGGGTGTGATCGCGGCTGCATGAATTTCAACGTTGTCATGCCCCGCGAAGGCGGGCATCCAGTAATCGCCGCACCAACCGGTTTCGCACGGCTTTACCGCGTCCGGACCAAGCCGGTTGCCGGATCATCCGCTGGAGCCTGTCATCGGGCCGGCCACTTCGGGCCGGATCCGTTGGCGGACGATGACGACAAAATGGGATCGCTCCGGTATCGCCACCGATGTCATCCGCCATCTCCGTCTCGCATCTCAACAAGACCTACGCGTCGGGCTTCGAGGCGCTGAAGGACGTCAGCCTGGACATCCGCCACGGCGAGATTTTTGCGCTGCTCGGGCCGAACGGCGCCGGCAAGACGACGCTGATCAATGTCATCTGCGGCATCGTCACGCCGTCGTCGGGCACCGTCACGGTTGACGGTCACGATATCCGCAGCGACTACCGCGCCGCGCGGATGATGATCGGTCTGGTGCCGCAAGAGCTCACCACCGACGCCTTCGAGACACCGCCGGCGACCTTGCGCTTTTCCCGCGGAGTGTTCGGCAAGCCGCCCAACCCGGCATACATCGAGAAGGTGCTCAAGGACCTGTCGCTCTGGGACAAGCGCGAATCCCGGATCATGACGCTTTCGGGCGGTATGAAGCGCCGCGTGCTGATCGCCAAGGCACTGGCGCACGAACCGCAAATCCTGTTCCTCGACGAGCCGACCGCGGGCGTCGACGTCGAATTGCGCAAGGACATGTGGCTGCTGGTGCGCGAGTTGCGCGCCTCCGGCGTCACCATCATCCTCACCACCCACTACATCGAAGAGGCCGAGGAAATGGCCGACCGGGTCGGCGTCATCAACAAAGGCGAGATCATTCTGGTCGAAGACAAGGTCGAGCTGATGCGCAAGCTCGGCAAGAAACGGCTGACGCTCGAGCTGCGCGACCGGCTCGATGCGGTGCCGGCGGCGCTCGCCATCCATCAGCTCAGCCTCGCCGCCGACGGCAAGGCGCTGATCTATAATTACGACACGAAGGGCGGGCACACCGGTATCACGACTTTGCTTGACGACCTGCGCCACGCCGGCATCCGCTTCAAGGATCTGCAGACGACGCAAAGCTCGCTGGAGGACATTTTCGTCGGCCTGGTGAGGCAGAACCCATGAATGCTTATGCCGTGCGCGCGATCTATATGTATGAAATGGCGCGGACCGGGCGCACCTTGTTCCAGAGCATCGTCTCGCCGGTGATCTCGACCGCGCTGTACTTCATCGTGTTCGGCGCCGCGATCGGCAGCCGCATCACCCAGATCGACGGCGTCAGCTACGGCGCCTTCATCGTGCCCGGGCTGATCATGCTGATGCTGCTCACCCAGAGCGTGACCAATGCCGCGTTCGGCATCTATTTCCCGCGCTTCGTCGGCACCATCTACGAGCTGCTCTCGGCGCCGGTGTCGTCGTTCGAGATCGTACTCGGCTATGTCGGCGCCGCGGCGACCAAGTCGATCGTCCTCGGCCTCATCATTCTGGCGACGTCGGGCCTGTTCGTGCCGGTGCGTATCGAGCATCCGGTATGGATGCTCGGCTTTCTCGTGCTCACCGCGGTGAGCTTCAGCCTGTTCGGCTTCATCCTCGGCCTGTGGGCCAACAGCTTCGAGAAGCTGCAGATCGTGCCGCTGCTCATCCTCACGCCGCTGACCTTTCTCGGCGGCACGTTCTATTCGACCAGTGTGCTGCCGCCGTTCTGGCGTACCGTCACGCTGTTCAACCCGCTGGTTTATCTGATCTCGGGCTTCCGCTGGAGCTTCTTCGGCATCGCCGACGTGAACGTCGAGGTCAGCCTGGCGATGACGGTGCTGTTTCTCGCCGTCTGCATGGCGATCGTCTGGTGGTTCTTCAAGACCGGATATCGGTTGAAGAATTAGGACGCGGCGGCGTAACGCGCTGAGGCCGGACGGCGCGATTGCGAAGTTGCCGGCTGTTTGTATCATTCAAAATCTCCCCGAAACTTGCGCAAAGCTTCAACAAACGATCCGTAGGGGCGCCTTTCGTGGGCGCCCTGCAGAGACCGGGCGGCCACGAGGGCCGCCCCTACGAGACGCAATGACAAGCGCTCTCGTTCTCGCGACGCGGCTGCGCCCGAGTTTTGGTAACGGCACGGGGTAAAAGGGCACGACCGCAGTGGGATCGCGTCTCGCCTCGAGCGCCGGTGGATCGCCGTCGGCTCGATCACGCTACGGCACGAAAGAAGTAGCCCGGATGGAGCGGAGCGTAATCCGGGTACGAAAGTGCGGCTTGAAATGCCGCTCCCGGGTTTCGCTGCGCTCAACCCAGGCTACGAAGAAGATAAAGAAAGAAAGGAGGCGGAACGCCGACAGACGCGTACGCAACGGCCGCATCGGCGGATGCGG
>JASHQO010000116.1 GCA_030039105.1 Xanthobacteraceae bacterium | reverse complement strand
TCACTTGCATCCTCATAAGCCTCGCGCTCAGCGCGGTATTGTGGCTGTTCAATCGCTAGCCGTTGATTGCACAGGCGCTCTCGCTTGTCCACGAAGACGCTCAATCAATCGATGACCGCGACAGCGTTGATCTCGACCAGACAGCGCGGATCGGTGGCAAGCCGCACCACCTGCACCGTGGTGGTGGCCGGCTTGGCATCGCGGAAATATTCGGCCCAGACGCGGTTGAGCGCGTCTTGGTCGGTCAGATCCGTGACGAAGCGATCGGCGGTGACCACATCGGAGAAGCTCGCGCCCACCGCCTCGAGGCCGCGCTTTAGGTTTTCCAGCGCGGCGCGCGCCTGACCCGCCATGTCGCGCGGCATGGCGTCGAACTCTTGCGGCCGGTGCGGGTGATGGTGATAGACCGGCGCTGCGGTGACGCCGGCGAGATAGACAGTGGTGCCGCCCCGCACCTTGATCGCCGGCGCATACGGCATCCACAGATCCGGCGCGTCCGGCCAATGGATGTGCTCGACGGTCTTGGTCATGGCGAAGCTCCTGGTGGGCGCGGCGGATGGCATGGCAATATAACGCCATGCGCAAATTTCCGCAGGGCGCCGGTCTATACCTTGCCGTGCTGCAGCTTGTCTTCACGCTCGGCTGGACGATCTATGCCATCTATCTGCCGCGGCTCGCGGCCTCGGTCGGCATTGCCGCCGACGCCGTCATCTACGTCCTGATGCTCGATCAGGCGATCTTCACCGCGACCGACTTCGCCATGGGGGTCGCCGCCGACAAGGTCTCGCGGCTGGTCGGCCGGCTCGGCCACTGGGTCGCGGCGACCACGTTGGTGAGCTGCGCCGCCTTCATCGGCCTCCCCTTCGTTGCCGGAGCACACTCGAGCCCCGCCGTCCTGCTTGCCTTGATTATCGCCTGGGCGGTGACGTCGTCCGCGCTGCGCGCGCCACCGCTGATGCTGCTCGGCAAATATGCGGCGCGTCCAGCGATCCCCTATCTCGCCAGCTTCGCCATGGTCGGCCTCGGCATCGCCGGCGCGGTGTCGCCCTATCTCGCCATGACGCTCGCCAAGGCGGACCCTCGCCTGCCCTTCGTCGTCGCCAGCGTCGTGCTGGTGCTCACGAGCTTGGCGTTGGCCAAGGTCGAGCGCAGCCTCGTCAAGGACAAGCCGGCAAAGCCCGGGCCGCCAAAAAACGTCGACCGCGTGGTGCCGGCGCCGATCGCGGTCTTCGCGCTCGCGATAGTGGTCTTCGCGCTGGGCTTCCAGCTACACTTCTTCTTCAACACCGCGCCGCGCTTCAAACAATTCACCAGCGACATCGGGACGCTGATGCCAGTGTTCTGGGTTGGCTTCAGCGTCGGCATGTTTCCGGCAAGCGTGATGACCAAGCGCTGGGGTGGGTTGCCGGTGATGGGACTGTTCGGGCTGATCGGCGCCGTCGCCATCGTGGTGATGGAATCCTCCGGCACGCTCGCGGTCGTGATCGCGGCGCAACTCGTCGCCGGCGCGGCTTGGGGCTGCATCATGATGAGCGCCCTCGCGGCCGCCGCCGCGCTCGGCTACACCGGGGCCGAAGGCAAGACCACTGGTATCCTGTTCTCGGCGCTGGCGCTCGCCACTTTCGCGCGGATGGCGACGGCCGCGGCGGGCACGCTTAGCAATCCATCGCTGGCGCCGCTGTTGCATTGGGCTCCGGTCGCCTGCTGGGCGGTTGCCGGAGCGGCATTGGCGATGCTGTCGCTAGCGCAGATACGCCGGGTTGCGCCGCAATGAGAGACGCTGCCGTGCCGTCCGGCGCCCTACCCTGGCTCAAGTGGAGCATCGACACGCTGTCGCCAGGCGTGTTCGCGCTGGTCATGGCGACCGGCATCATCTCCAACGCGTTCTATTTCGAAAGCCAGCGCACGCTATCGGACATCCTGTTCGCCATCAACCTGGTCGCCTACGGCGCGCTGCTTGCGGCGACTGTCGTGCGCGTGGTGCGCGTGCCGCGCGCGATCTGGACCGATCTCGTCGATCCGCGTCAGGTATTCTCGTTCTTCACCTTCGTCGCCGCGATCGACGTGCTCGGTGTCGGCGCCATGCTGCGCGGCTTCGGCGACATTGCCGTGCTGATGTGGCTCGTGGCGCTAGTGACGTGGCTCGTGCTGCTTTACGCGAGCTTTGGAGTCTTCACCTTCCGCAACACCGCGCATCATCGCGACGTTGTCTACGGCGGCTGGCTGATTGCGATTGTCGGCACCGAATCGCTCGTCATCCTCGGCAGCTTGGTTGCGCCCTCGTTCGGCGCCGCAGCCCCGCTGACCTTCGTGCTCACCCACATGCTATGGGGCATCGGGCTCGCGCTCTACGGCGTCTACGTCACGCTGTTCGTGCAGCGCATCTTCTTCGCCGACTTCAAGCCCGACGACATCACGCCGCTGCTTTGGGTTGTAATGGGCGCAGCCGCCATCAGCACCAATGCCGGCGCGGTGCTGACCGCGACCAGCAGCCATGTGGCCTATCTCGACGCCACGACGGGCTTCATCGACGGCGTCACGCTGATCGCCTGGGCCTGGGCGACGTGGTGGATTCCGCTGCTTCTCCTGCTCGGCGTGTGGAAGCACATCGTGCACCGCGTGCCAGTCCGCTATACGCTGACATTGTGGAGCCTGGTGTTTCCGCTCGGCATGTACGCCCTGGCGAGCCTGCGGCTGTCGCGCGTCGCCGAGGTGCCGGTGCTGCGCATGATGTCGCTGGCGATGGCTTGGGTCGCGCTTGCGGCCTGGATCGCAACGGCCGTCGGGCTGGTAGCGGCGTCCTGGCAGAGCTATCGGGATTTTCACACTGCGTGCCGCCCAGCAATCGACTAGAGGCGTTGCGCGGCGAGCGGCAGGGACAACACTCGGTCCGCATCAGCGATAAACGGCGTATCTGTTCCGTCTAGAGAGAAGGCCATGTGCACGAAGTCGAAGTCGTCGACTATCATTGACCTCCTGCCCAATCCTCACCCAGGCGAAATTCTGGCCGAGCAGTTTTTGAGGCCGATGAAGCCGGTCGCAGGCGGCGCTGGCGCGCGCGATTGCAGTGCCGCCACGGCGCATCAACGAGATCGTGCTTGGCAAGCGGGCCATCACGGCCGACACAGACCACCGCCTTGCACGCTATTTCGGTATGTCAGGAGGATTCTTTATCGGCCTACAAACTGATTGCGAATTGATCGAACGCAAACGCTCCATTGGCGACAAGCTCAAGGCGATCAAGCCCAGGGCCGCGTGACGGTGCTTACATCCGAAATATCCCGAACTTTGTCTCCGGAATTGGTGCGTTTAGAGCGGCCGAAAAACATAGCGCCAGCACGCGGCGCGTCTCGGCGGGCGTGATGATGCCGTCGTCCCAGAGCCGCGCCGTGGCGTAATAGGGGTTGCCCTCGGCCTCGTATTGCTCGCGGATCGGCTGCTTGAACTCCTCTTCCTCGACCTCCGACCAGGTCTTGCCGGCAGCCTCGATATTGTCGCGCCGCACGGTGGCGAGCACGCTAGCCGCCTGCTCGCCACCCATGACCGAGATGCGGGCGTTCGGCCAGGTGAACAGAAAGCGCGGGCCGTAGGCGCGGCCGCACATGCCATAATTGCCGGCGCCGTAGGAACCG
>JASHQO010000115.1 GCA_030039105.1 Xanthobacteraceae bacterium | reverse complement strand
GCACACCGCGCACACTTTGAACCCGGTGCCCGTCATGCTGCTCGGCGCGCAGAACCGCGCGCTGGTGGCGGAGGGTCGGCTCGCCGATATCGCGCCGACCCTGCTCGAGCTGATGGAATTGCCGAAGCCGCGGGAGATGACCGGCCACTCGCTGCTGCGGGCCGATTAAACCGTAGCCCGGATGAGCGGAAGCGATATCCGGGGACGGTCTCTCAACCGCCTACCCCCTCAACCGCCTAGCCCGCATGTCGCTTCGCTCATGCGGGCTACACGTCCCGCCCTTCGCGGGCATGACAGTCAGCGCAAATTGCAATAGATTTCTTCGTCGAACGGCCAATTCGGCGAGGACATCATGGCGAAATATCTGTTGGTAAGCTTCAAGACCTGCCCCTGGGTGCAGCGCGCGGCAATCGTGCTGCGCGAGAAAAACATCCCGTTCGAGTTTCGCCACATCGAGCCGGACAATCGCCCCGACTGGTTCCTCGCCATCTCGCCGCACAAGAAGGTGCCGGTGCTGCGCATCGACGAAAAGGTGTCGCTGTTCGAGTCGAGTGCGATTGCCGAATATCTCGACGAAACGATTGCGCCGCGGCTGCATCCCGACGATCCGGTCGAGCGCGCGGTCAACCGTGCCTGGACCGACTACGTGCCGACCTTTGCGAGCGCGGTGACGGCGACCGGCTATGCGGCGGACGAAGTGGCCTACGCGGCGGCGGCCGAGAAAATCCCGGCGGCGTTCGGCCAGATCGAGCGGGCGCTGGAGAAGCAGGGCGCCGGGCCGTTCTTCAATGGCGCCAAATATTCGCTGGTCGATGCCGCCTATGCGCCGTTCCTGCAGCGCTACCGTTTCCTCGATCGCGTCAAGCCGCTCGGCACAATCGAAAAATTCCCGCGGCTCAAGGCCTGGGCCGACGCGCTGTTGGCGCGGCCTTCGACCCACTCGTTCCCGGAAGCCGAGTTCGAGGCGATGTACCGGGCCAACCTGAAGCGCCGCAAGGTTTATGCGTCGCAATTCATCGCCGATGTGGCGGTGGCGGCGGAGTGATATGTAGCCCGGATAAGCGAAGCGATATCCGGGTTCAGACTCCGCCCGCCCCGCATGTCGCCGGGCCCGTTGGCGCATGCAGGCTACCTGCTACCGCCAGCCGCCGCCGCGCAGCACGCGGAATGCCATGACGCCGGCGACGATGAAGGCCAGCGTGCCGGCGCCGGCGAGCAGGAACGGCGCGGTCATGTCGGCGTTCTCGTCGGTGCCGGCAATTTCGTGAGCGCCGATCAGGCCGGCGAAGCCGGCGGCGAGCAGCACGTAGATCAGCAATCGCGGCGACATCGCCGCCCTCCGCTTCACATGTCGCCGAGGCCCAACACGTCGGCCATGGAATAAAGCCCGGGCTTTTTGCCGCGCGCCCACAGTGCCGCATGCAGCGCGCCGCGAGCGAAGATCAGGCGGTCCTCGGCGCGGTGGATGAGCTCGATGCGCTCGGCCGGGCCGGCGAAGATCACCTCGTGCTCGCCGACCACGGTGCCGCCGCGCAGCGAGGCGAAGCCGATGTCGCCCTTGCGGCGCGTACCGGTCATGCCGTCGCGACCGCGCGCGGAGTGCCGGTTAAGATCGATGCCGCGGCCCGCGGCGGCGGCGCGGCCGAGCATCAGCGCGGTGCCGGACGGCGCGTCGATCTTCCTGTTGTGATGCATCTCGAAGATTTCGATGTCGTAGTCGTCGTCGAGCGTCTGCGCCACGCGCTTGACCAAGGCGGCGAGCAGATTGACGCCGAGGCTCATGTTGCCGGATTTGACGATGGTGGCGCGCTTGGCGGCTGCGGCAATAATGGCGTCCGCCTCCTCGTCATGGCCGGTGGTGCCGATGACATGGACCAGGCCGGCGGCGGCGGTCAGCTCGACGAAGGCGAGCGTCGCCGCTGGGATGGTGAACTCGACCAACCCGTCGGCTTGCTTCAACAGCGGCGCGACATCGCTCACCACCTTGACGCCGTTCGGGCCGAGGCCGGCGAGCTCGCCGGCGTCGCGGCCGATCGCGGCGGAGCCCGGCGCATCGACGGCGCCGGCCAGCGTCAGACCCTTGGTGGCGGCAATGGCGTGAATGAGCGTGCGCCCCATGCGCCCGCCGGCGCCGGCAATCACCACCCGCATGTCACCGTCGGCCATGGTCTTGTCTCCCGTCGCGGCCGGTATAGCGGGGCGCGGCTGGGTCAGCAACGCAGAGGAGAAGGACATGATGAAGGGGTTGGGGCCTCGCAGCATCGTCGCAATGACGATGCGGCAGCCTTTTGCCACGACCGCTGTCCCTTCAGCCTTTCACGCTGGAAATTTCCGCAACGATCGCTTCGGCCGCGGCCTTCGGATCGGCGGCGGCGATGATCGGCCGCCCGACTACGAGATAATCGGAGCCCGCCGCGATGGCGGACGCCGGCGTCATGACGCGTTTCTGGTCGCCGATCGCGGCGCCGGCGGGGCGGATACCGGGCGTGACCAGCGCCAATTCGCTGCCGACGATGCCGCGAATTTTTACTGCTTCCTCCGCCGAACAGACGACGCCGTCGATGCCGATGTTGCGCGCTTGCGCGGCGCGCTCGATGACGAGTTCGGCTACGCCAGCGTCGTAGCCGGCAGCGGCGAGATCGGCATCGTTGTAGGAAGTCAGCACCGTGACGGCGAGGATGCGCAGATTACCTTCGCGCGCCTCGGCCGCAGCCTTCATGGTTTGCGGATAGCCGTGCACTGTCAAGAAGCTGGCGCCGCTTTTGGCCACGCTTTTGACGCCTTGCGCCACGGTGTGGCCAATGTCGTGAAGCTTCAGGTCGAGAAACACGCGCTTGCCGGTGCCCACCAGGGTTGCCACGTAGGCGAGGCCGCCCGCATAGGCGAGCTGGTAGCCGATCTTGTAAAACGACACCGTGTCGCCAAGCCGCGCGACGAGCACTTGCGCCTCCGCAACCGAGGAGACATCGAGCGCGACGATCAAGCGATCGCGTGGCTGCAATGGCATCGTTCCGGCGCTCCGTTCACTCTATCCGTTGCGCGGCTTCGATCAGCGCCCGTACCGCGGCGCGCAGCGTTGCCGCCACCTGCTCATCCCGCAGATTGTCCATGTCGTCAAACGCCTGCTCGGCGCGGGGCACCGCGACCTGCTCGGGGATCACCAGCGCGCCGCAGCCGATCTCCAGCACCTGGCGCAGCGCCAGCAGCGAACGCATGCCGCCGAACGGGCCGGGCGACGCCGCGCCGAGCGCGAAGGCGCGGCGCTTGAAGACGGCGAGCGGCGCCTCGCCGCGGTCGCGCACCCGCGACATCCAGTCGATGGTGTTCTTCAGCAGCGGCGGCACCGAGGCGTTGTATTCCGGCGTTACGATGAACACGCCCTGATGCACGGCGAACATTCTTTTGAGCCGCACGGCGTTGGGCAGCGGGCCGGATTTCGCTTCGAGATCGCCGTCGTAGAGCGGCAGCGGATAATCGGCGAGCGAGATGCGGGTGACATCTGCCTCGGCGAGCAGGAACTCCTTCACCACCAGCGCGGCGAGCCGCACATTGTGCGAGCCGGTGCGCAGCGAGCCGGGGATCACCAGGATTTTGGGCATCGGAGGACAGACGACAGATGACGGAAAAGCATAACCGCCTATCTGTCGTCTGTCCTCAGTCCTGCGCCTTCCGATAAATCCATACCCGCGCCGGCGGGATGTTCATCCAGATCCGCTCCGAGGCTTCGGCCGAGAACCCGCCGAGCCGCTTCGGCAGCGGCGACGCCACCGAATAGGTGAACTGCACGAACGGCGCACCGGGCACCATCAGGTCGAAGGCGTCGCGCACCAGCCGCCAGCGCTCGCGGATCGGCTTGGTGACGAGCGGCAGGCCGGACACCACCGCGGCGGCCGGCTGGATCAAGAGCGCCTCGAGCAGGCGGCGCAGGCTATAGGCGTCGCCCTGCACCAGCGTTGCCTCGGGATAGCGCGTGCGCAGGATGCGGCAGAAGCCGGGATTGAACTCGACCAGGACCAGACGGGCCGGATCGACGCCGGCCTCGACCAGCGCCTCGGTCACCGGCCCGGTGCCGGGGCCGAGCTCGACCACCGGTCCGTCGCTGTTCGGGTCGACGTAGCGCGCCATGGTACGCGCCAAGTTCCTGCCCGATGGCGTCACCGCGCCGATCGAGAGCGGCCGCTCGATCCAGGAGCGGATGAAATGCACCTCGTCGTCGAGCCGGATGCCGCGTTTGCGCTCGAACTGGCGGATCTGGGTCTCGATCTTCTTGCCGATGCTGTCGCGCCTCTGCTCGAACAGCCGGATCTGGCGATCGATCTTGCGCTCGATGATGATCTTGCTGAGCTCGAGGAGACGAATCTGCCGCTCGATTTTCCGTTCGAACTTTTGCAGGGCCGGCAGCGGCATAGCATCCCACGCGACAAAATCTTGGCGTTTTTAAAACATTCGTGCGGCAAAGGCCAGCGCGGCAGCGAACCGGCCGCACCGCAAGCCGCTTCGGATCAATTCGTGCGGGTGCCCAGACCGTCGAGGAAGTCCTTGACCTTGCCCAGGAATCCCGTCGATTCCGGCTGTGTCGAGGACGACGACAGGCGGTCGAACTCGGCGAGCAGCTCGCGCTGCTTCTTGGTCAGGTTTTGCGGCGTCTCGACCACGACCTGGACATACATGTCGCCGCTCTGGCGCGCCCGCAGCACCGGCATGCCCTTGCCGTGCAGGCGGAAACGCCGGCCGGATTGGGTGCCTTCCGGCACCTTCACGCGGCTCTTGTTGCCGTCGATGGTCGGCACCTCGATGTCGCCGCCCGTCGCCGCGGTCACCATGGAGACCGGGACGCGGCAGTGCAGGTCGGCGCCTTCGCGCTGGAAGAACGGGTGCGCCTCGATCGACAGGAAAATATAGAGATCGCCGGGCGGCCCGCCGCGCACGCCGGCCTCGCCCTCGTTGGCGAGCCGGATGCGGGTGCCGTCCTCGACGCCGGCCGGAATATTCACCGCCAAGGTGCGCTCGCGGGTGACGCGGCCGGCGCCGCCGCAGGAGCCGCACGGGCTGTCGATCGATTGACCGCGGCCCTGGCAATTCGGACAGGTGCGCTCGAGCGTGAAGAAGCCCTGGGCTTGGCGCACGCGGCCGTGGCCGCCGCACATCTGACAGGTCTTCGGCTTGGTGCCGGCCTTGGCGCCGGAGCCGGAGCAGGCTTCGCAGGTAACCGAAGTCGGGATGCGGATCTGCGCCGCCTTGCCGGCGAACGCCTCGCGCAGCGTGATGTCCATGTTGTAACGCAGGTCGGCACCGCGCTCGCGCCCGGAGCCCCGGCCGCGGCCGCTCGACATGCCGAATATGCCTTCGAATATGTCGGTGAACGCCATGCCGAAGTCGGCGCCGAAACCGGCGCCGCCGCCGTTCATGCCGTGCTCGAAGGCAGCGTGGCCGAAGCGGTCATAGGCCGCGCGCTTGTCGGGATCCTTGAGAACCTCGTAGGCCTCGTTGATCTCCTTGAAGCGGTGCTCGGCCTCCTTATCGCCGGGATTGCGGTCGGGATGGCACTGCATCGCCTGCTTGCGAAAGGCGGCCTTGATGTCACCGTCGGTTGCGGTGCGTTCGACCGAGAGCGATTCGTAGTAGCAGCGTTTGGCCATCATGCCGTCCCCGATGATGCCCAATTATGCCGAAGAACGCTTTACGAAAAGCACGCACCCCCGTCTTGCGGGCGGGGGTGCGGTTGTGACGTGGTGATGCGGCATAGAACGCCTCGCCGGATCAAGCGGATTTCTTCTTGTCGTCGTCGACCTCGGTGAACTCGGCATCGACGACGTCATCCTTCTTGGCCTCGGCAGCGCCGGCCTCGCCGCCACCGCCAGGCTGCTGCTCGGCGGCCTGCTTGTACATTGCCTCGCCGAGCTTCATCGAGGCTTGCGCCAACGCATTGGTCTTGGCCGAGATCGCGTCGGCATCGGTGCCCTTCAAGGCCTCCTTCAGATCCGCCATGGCGTTCTCGATGGCGCGGCGCTCGCTGTCGCTGACCTTCGAGCCATGCTCCGCCAGCGTCTTCTCGGTGGAGTGCACCAGGGCCTCGGCATGGTTCTTCGCCTCGACCGCGGCCTTGCGCTTCTTGTCGTCCTCGGCGTGAGCCTCGGCGTCCTTCACCATCTTGTCGATGTCGGTTTCGCTCAAGCCGCCCGACGCCTGGATGCGGATCTGCTGCTCCTTGCCGGTGCCCTTGTCCTTGGCCGACACGTTGACGATGCCGTTGGCGTCGATATCGAAGGTGACCTCGATCTGTGGCACGCCGCGCGGCGCCGCCGGGATGCCGATGAGATCGAA
>JASHQO010000114.1 GCA_030039105.1 Xanthobacteraceae bacterium | reverse complement strand
TGACGTTCTTTCTCACCCACACCCTGCCCGGCGACCCGGCTGCCTACTTTGCCGGCCCGGCAGCGACGCCGGCTGCCATCCAGGAGGTGCGTGTCAAGCTCGGCCTCGACAAGCCGCTGCCCGAGCAATTCGGCCGCTACGTGGCCGACCTCGCTCACGGCAATCTCGGCACGTCGCTGACCACCGGGCAACCGGTGCTGACCGAACTGCGTACCCGGCTGCCGGCATCCGCGGAGCTGACGCTGCTCGGCCTCCTCGTCTCCATCGTTATCGCCGTGCCGCTCGGCATCCTGGCGGCGACGCGGCCGAATTCACCGGTCGACCACGCCTGCCGCGTCATTGCCACCCTCGGCGTGTCGCTGCCGGTATTCTTCACCGGCCTGGTGCTGGTCTATGTCTTCTACTTCCTGCTCGGCTGGGCGCCGTCGCCGATCGGGCGGCTCGACGTGTTCTACGACCCGCCGCCGACGGTCACCGGGTTTTATCTGATCGACAGCCTGATCGCCGGTCAGCCGGAGGTCTTTGTCGCAAGCTTGAAGCAGCTCATCCTTCCGGCGCTGACGCTCGGCATCTTCTCGCTGGCGCCGATCGCGCGCATGACGCGCGCCTCGATGCTCGCCGTGCTGTCGTCCGACTTCGTGCGCACCGCCCGGGCCAGCGGGCTATCGTCGTTCACCGTGATCGTCACTTACGCGTTCGGCAACGCCATACTGCCGGTGCTCACCACGCTCGGCATGGTGTTCTCGTTCCTGCTCGGCGCCAACGTGCTGGTCGAAAAGGTTTTCGCCTGGCCGGGCATCGGCTCTTATGCGGTCGAAGCCCTCTTGGTCTCCGACTTCGCGCCGGTGCAGGGTTTCGTGCTGACCATGGCGGTGATGTACGTCGTGCTCAATCTGATGATCGACGTGCTGTACGGGTTGATCGATCCGCGCCTGAGGTTCGAAACATGACAGACATCGCCATTGCGCGACGCGAAGGCGGCATGACGGCGCTGGTCCGCCACGCGCGATACGTGATTTCGGAGAACCCGGTCACCGGCTTCGCCTTCGCGCTATTCCTGCTGATCGTGCTCGCCGCGGCGTTTGGACCGCACCTCGTGCCGTACGATCCGCTGGCCAGCGATACCGCCGAGGCATTGAAAGCGCCGAGCGCCCATCACTGGTTCGGCACCGACAAATACGGCCGTGACTTGTTCAGCCGCGTCGTCGTCGCCACCCGGCTCGATTTCTTCATCGCCGTGGCCTCGGTCGTGCTGGTGTTCCTGATGGGCGGCCTTGCCGGCGTCGCCGCCGGATTCTTCGGCGGCTGGACCGACCGCATCGTCGGCCGGATTGCCGATACCATCATGGCATTCCCGCTGTTCGTACTCGCCATGGGTATCGTGGCGGCGATGGGCAACACCGTGCAGAACATCGTGCTGGCGACCGCGATCGTCAATTTTCCGCTCTACGCGCGCATCGCACGCGCCGAAGCCAATGTGCGGCGAGAGGCCGGTTTCGTCGAGGCGGCACGGCTTAGCGGCAATTCCGATTGGCGCATCCTGACCTTTCAAATCCTGCCGAACGTGTTTCCCATCCTGGTGGTGCAGATGTCGCTGACCATGGGCTACGCCATCCTCAACGCGGCGGGCCTCTCCTTCATCGGGCTGGGCGTGCGGCCGCCGACGCCGGAATGGGGCATCATGGTCGCCGAAGGCGCCAGCTACATGATCTCGGGCGAGTGGTGGAACGCGTTCTTCCCCGGCGGCGCGCTGATGATCGCGGTGTTCTGCTTCAATCTGCTCGGCGACGGGTTGCGCGATATGGTCGATCCCAGGAAACGGACATGAGGAGACGGACATGAGGAGGCACAAGTGACCGCCGCCGCGCCTGCACTCAGCGTCGAAGGGTTGAGCGTCGAATTCCGCACCCGCTCCGGCATCGTGCGCGCGCTTGACAATGTCAGCTTCAGCGTCCGCAAGGGTGAGACCATTGCACTGGTCGGCGAGTCCGGCTCGGGCAAATCGGTCACAGCCTATGCGACCATGGGTATTCTCGATCCAGCCGGCAAAGTCACTGCCGGCCGCGCCATGCTCGGCGGGCTCGATCTTTTGTCGGCGAAGCCGAGCCAGCTCGCCGAGGTCCGCGGCCGCGAAATCGCGATGATCTTCCAGAATCCGCGCACCGCTCTCAATCCGATCCGGCCGGTGGGCCGGCAGATCGCCGACGTGCTGATCCGTCACCGCAATGTGCCGCGCGCCGCCGCGCCGGCGCAGGCGATCGAAATGCTGCGTGCCGTCGGCATCACCGATCCGGCGCGCCGCGCCAGGGCCTATCCGTTCGAAATGTCAGGCGGCATGTGCCAGCGCGTCATGATCGCGATTGCGCTTGCCGCAAAGCCGTCACTGCTGATCGCCGACGAACCGACCACCGGCCTCGATGTGACGACGCAGGCGGTCATCATGGATCTGGTGAGCGACCTGGCCAGGGACATGGGCATGGCGACGATCTTCATCACCCACGATCTGGCGCTTGCCGGACAGCGTTCCTCGCGCATCGTCGTCATGCATGCCGGCCATGTGGTGGAAAATGCCGCGACCAAAGACCTGCTCGCCCATCCGCGCCATCCCTATACGGCGGAGCTGATTGCGGCGACGCCGGATGCGGCGGCAAGCCTCGACAAGCTGGCTTCTGTTTCAGGCTCGCTGCCCGATCTGCGCCGCACCGATCTGCCGCCATGCCGCTATTCCGAGCGCTGCCCGCGCAAGATCGCTGCCTGCGCGCAGCCGCTGCCGCACACGACCTTGGATGCGGACCACGCCGCCGCCTGCTGGCATCCGCTGCCGATACGGAGAGTCGTCGCGCCAACCGAGAGTGCCGCATGACCATCTTGCTCGACGTCGCCGATGTATCGAAACTGTTCACGGCCGGCGGGCCGGGAGCGTGGACGCGGCTCAAACGGCGGCTCGCCGGCGGGCCGCAGACGCTACCGAAAGTGCACGCGGTCGAGGACGTGAGCTTTGTTATCAACAAGGGAGAGACCGTCGGCCTGGTCGGCGAATCCGGCTGCGGCAAGTCGACGCTTGTGCGCGCGCTGACGCGGCTGGTCGACCTCAGCGAGGGCAGCATCAAGCTCGGCGACCGCGAATTGTCGTTGAAGGCAGCGCGCGTGTTCGCCCGCGATCGCGACCGTGCCCGCATCCAGATGGTGTTCCAGGACGCCGGCGAGAGCATCAATCCGCGCTTCACCGCGTTCGACGCCATCGCCGATCCGCTGCGACGCTTGCGCAAGCTGCACGGCAAGGCGTTGATCGAGCGCGTCGAGACGGTGGCGACGCAATGCGGCCTGCCGCCGCAGCTATTGTCGCGCTTTCCGCATCAGCTATCCGGCGGCCAGCGCGCCCGCGTCGGCATCGCGCGTGCCATCGCCGTCCAACCCGACCTCCTCGTGCTCGACGAGCCGACCGCCGCGCTCGATGTCTCGGTCCAGGTGGTCATCCTGCAGTTGCTGCAGCGGCTGAAAAAGGACATCGGCATGAGCTACCTGTTCGTGTCGCACGATCTCTCGGTGTTGCGCCTGCTGTGCGACCGTGTGCTGGTGATGTATCTCGGCAAGATCGTCGAGTCCGGTCCGGCCGCGACCGTATTCGAGAAGCCGCTGCATCCCTACACCCAAGCGCTGGTCGCGGCCGTTCCGCGGCTGCACCAGAGCGGCGCCGAGCGGCTGCGGCTCATCGGCGAGCCGCGCAGCCCGATCGATCCCGATCCCAACGTCTGCCGTTTCTACGGCCGCTGTCCGCGCGGCACCGATGCATGCAAGGCCGCCATGCCGGCGCTGCGCGCGCTTGGCGACCGCCAGGTGGCGTGTCATTTTGCTTGAAACGCCTACATAGCGCCGATCGCATCATGAAACGCCCGAAGCCACGCAAGCTGAAGCGCGCCGCCGCAACGCGGGCTGCAAGCAACTCGCGGCGTGCGCCGGCGGCGGCGAAGCCTGCCGACCCGATCGACGCGCTCGTTGCGGCCAATGCCCGGGCACTCGGGCTGACGCTCGACCCGGCCTGGCAAACAAGCGTCGCATTCAATCTGCGCCTGATCCTGCGTCACGCGGCGCTGGTCGACGAATTCAAGCTGCCCGACGACGCGGAACCGGCGCCGATCTTCCATGCCTGAGACTGCCGGAGACTTTTCCTGGAGCACGGCGGCCGATATCGCCGCCGCCGTCACCATTGGCCGCACCAGCGCGACGAGCATGGCCGAAGCGACGCTGACGCGCATCCGCGAGCGCGATCCGTTGCTCAATGCATTCACCGCCGTCACCGCGCAGCGTGCGCTCGAGCGCGCGCGGGCGCTCGACGCCGCGCGGGCCAATGGCGAAAGGCTCGGGCCCTTGGCCGGCGTGCCGTTCGCGGTGAAGAACCTGTTCGACGTCGCCGGCCTGCCGACGCGGGCCGGCTCCAAAATCAATCGCGATTTGCCGCCGGCAACCCGCGATGCCACCTTGATCGAGCGCCTGGAAGCCGCCGGCGCCGTTTGCGTCGGCGCGCTCAACATGGGCGAATATGCCTACGACTTCACCGGCGAGAACATCCACGACGGCGCCTCGCGCAATCCGCACGACCTCGAGCGCATGAGCGGCGGCTCGTCCGGCGGCTCGGGCGCGGCCGTCTGCGGCGGACTGGTGCCGCTTGCGCTTGGCTCCGATACCAACGGCTCGCTCAGGGTGCCGTCGTCACTGTGCGGGATTTTTGGATTAAAGCCGACCTACGGACGCCTGAGCCGCGCCCGCACCTTTCCCTTCGTAGCGAGCCTCGACCATCTGGGCCCGCTCGCGCGCAGCAGTCGCGATCTGGCGCTCGCTTACGACGCCATGCAGGGTTTTGATGCCGACGATCCGGCCTGCGCCGATCGCGCCGTTGCGCCAGCCACGCCGATGCTCGAGCGCGGCGTCGATGGACTTCGCATCGCGGTCGCCGCCGGCTATTTCAAATGCAAAGCCGCAGAAGCCGCCGCCGCGGTCGAGCGCGTCGCTGCGGCGCTTCGTGCCGAGCGCGATATCGACATTCCGCAGGCCGAACGCGCCCGCTCCGCCGCGTTTGCTATCACCGCGAGCGAAGCCGCGAGCCTGCATCTCGATCGCTTGCGCAGCCGCGCCAAGGACTTCGACCCCGCCGTGCGCGACCGGCTGATCGCAGGCGCCATGGCGCCCGCTTCGCTCATGGTCAAAGCGCAGAAATTTCGCCTCTGGTATCGCGAGCAGGTGCTACAACTGTTCGACGACGTCGATGCCATCCTGGCGCCGGCGACGCCCTGCACCGCGCCGCGCATCGGCCAGCAGACCTTCATGTTCGGCGACGTCGAATTGCCGGTGCGCGCCAATCTCGGTCTCTACACCCAG
>JASHQO010000009.1 GCA_030039105.1 Xanthobacteraceae bacterium | reverse complement strand
CTGCCACCGACGGCATCTCGGCAATCACCATCAATGCCCATTCCACCGAGGTCGCGTCCTGCAGCTTCGAGGAGCAGCGCCGGGTGCTGGCCATCGCGCAGGACGAGATCGGCGGCCGCTTGCCGCTGGTCAACGGCATCTGGGCCGACGGCAGCATCGAGGCCGCCCGCATCGCCCGCATGGCGGAGGAGGGCGGCGCCTCGGCGCTGCTGGTCTTCCCGCCGGCGCCGTTCACCCTGCAGCAGTCGCCGGCCATGGCGGTCGAGCACTTCAAGCGTATCGCCGATGCGTCGAGCCTGCCGATCATCGCCTTCCAGTACCCGCTGGCGACCGGACAGGGCTATCCACGCGACACGCTGCTGAAGATGATCGAGGCGGTGCCGACCATCCGCGCCATCAAGGATTGGGCCGGCAACGTGCCGCAGCACGAGATGCATATCCGGACCCTGCAGGGCCTGCCGCAACCGGTCAACGTGCTCACCACCCACAGCGCCTGGCTGTTGAGCTCGCTGGTGCTCGGCTGCAACGGGCTGCTCTCCGGCTCCGGCAGCGTCATCCCCGACCTGCAATCTGCCTTGTTCAAGGCGGTTAACAATAACGACCTCGCCGAGGCGCGCCGGCTCAACGACCGCATCTATCCGCTCGCCCAGGTGTTCTATGCCGACCCCTGGGCCGACATGCACAACCGCATGAAGGAAGCCCTGGTGCTGCTCGGCCGCCTGCCGCGGGCGGTGGTGCGGCCGCCGCTGGTCAAGCTGACCCGTGCCGAGGTCGACCGCATCCGCTCCGCCCTGGTCGAGGCCGGGCTGTTGTCGCAGAAAGCCGCGCGGGACGCGGCTTAGCCGGCCTTGATCCTGCCGCGACTATCGGAGTAATTGCTCCCCATGGACCAACCCGTCATCCAGCGCCGCCGGCGCATCCTCTGGCTCAACGTGCTGACCGTGCTCAGCGCGGCGATCCTGATCAGCGCCGAAGTGTTCGGTGCCGCCTTCGCCGGAAGCTGGGCGATCGCGAGCCTGTTCTCGCTCGGCGCCCTTTACGCGCGCATCCTCGACGGCCTGTTTGTCCTCTGCGGCATCGTTGTGATGGTCCAGTTCGTCCGCGCCGCACGCCGCGTCGAGTCGTTCACCACCGCCGAGTGACCGCGAGCGCTCCGCCTCTCCACCGCGGCGCGGAGTTTTTACGTCTCGTTAAAACAAAAAAGGTTGCGCCGCGCGCGCGAATGGATTATTTCGAGTCTTGCCCAATTTCGCACGTGCCTGTGGCCGTGTGTCGGTCGGTGGGCATCCGGACAAGAGGCCGGACAGCCGCCTAAGGAAGAAGACAACTACTTCCTTGCTCCCGCGATCCGCCTACGCCTTTGGCTTCGGCGGATATGGAAAGGCCCGCCAAAGCTTTCAGCGATGGCGGGCTCCCGCGACCGGCAGCCGGAGGCGAACCGGCGATGCCAGCTCTCCACTGGCGACGCGGCTTAAAGCAACGACGGAAGGGCTTTTTTGGATGACTACCGGCGCCGATGCCGGGGACACCGAAAGGGCTTGTCCTTCTTTGCCAACAGTGCGGAACGGGATTTCCCCTCATCCGGACCAAGGCAGCAATCACGGCGACGAATGCAGTTTCGCACCCCGCGGAACGATGCCCGTCGCAGGAGGTTCACCCAGGCGGCTACGCCGCCGGCCGGATAGGGGAGCTGGGTCGAGATGACCACACGCATCCGCGAATTTCTCAAGCATCGTACCGAAAACGGACCCTGCCTCGTCGTCGACCTGGACGTTGTCCGTGAGAACTACCAGAACTTTGCCAAGGCGCTGCCGGACACGGCGGTGTTCTACGCGGTGAAGGCCAACCCGGCGCCGGAGATCCTCAAGCTGTTGGCCTCCCTCGGCTGCTGCTTCGACGTCGCCTCGATCAACGAGACCTACGACGTGCTGGCGGCCGGCGCCACGGCGGACCGTATCTCCTATGGCAATACCATCAAGAAAGAGCGCGAGATTGCAACCGCCTTCAAGCTCGGCGTCACCCTGTTCGCGGTGGACTGCGAGGCCGAGGTCGAGAAAGTGGCGCGCGCCGCTCCGGGCAGCCGCGTGATCTGCCGCATTCATTGCGACGGCTCCGGAGCGGAATGGCCGCTGTCGCGCAAGTTTGGCTGCGAGCCGAGCTACGCCGCCGATATCCTGGAGGCCGCCCACAAGCGCGGCCTAGTGCCGCACGGCGTCTCGTTTCATGTCGGCTCGCAGCAGCACAACGTGGAGGCTTGGGACCGGGCGTTGGCCTCGACGGCTGCGATCTTCCGCGCCTGCGCCGAGCGCGGCATCAGCCTCTCGATCGTCAATCTCGGCGGCGGCTTCCCGGCCAAATACGTGCGCAAGACGCCGAAGCTCGAGAGCTACGGCAAGGCGATCTTCAAGTCGCTACGCAAGCACTTCGGCAACAACCTGCCCAACACCATCATCGAGCCTGGCCGCGGCCTGGTCGGCAATGCCGGCATCATCGAGGCCGAGGTGGTCCTGATCGCCAAGCGCAGCCCCGAGGACGAAGTGCGCTGGGTCTATCTGGACATCGGCAAATTCCACGGCCTCGCCGAGACTATCGGCGAATCGATCCGCTATCCGATCCGCACCAGCCACGACCGCGACGAAATGGCGCCCTGCATCATTGCCGGGCCGACCTGCGATTCCGTCGATGTGCTCTACGAGAAGACGCCCTACCCACTGCCGGTGTCGCTGGCGATCGGCGATAAGGTGCTGATCGAGGCCGCGGGCGCCTACACGGCGATGTATTCGTCGGTCGGCTTCAACGGCTTCCCGCCGCTGCGGCAATACGTGATCTGACGCTCCCGTTATTGTGAGGAGCCATCGGATCCGGCCGAAGTGGCCGGCCCGATGACAAGCTCCGCTACGAAGCAATGCAGCCCGGCGCCCCGTCCCGCCGGTCTCGATTGCCTCGCTATCGTTCGCAATGACGCTTCTTATTTAGCTTGCCTGTTCGCCGGCGGCGGAATCACCGACGGGTCGCCGGTCTTCGGCGTGGGCGCCTTCATCGCCGGGTCGATGTCCGGCGGACAAATCACGCCGGCATTCTTGTCCGAGCCTTGATTGAGGGCCTGATTGGAGCGCTCCTGCGGCGTGCAGCCCTTGGGGTCGGGTTGCTGCGGCGCCTGCGCCAGCCCGGGCGAAGTCATGGCGAGCACAATTGCCGACGCGGCCCATGACGCTGTCGCGATGCGGTTCATGGCATGCTCCTGCTTACGTCTGCAGGGATAACCGCTGGTGAAAGGTGCAGTTCCCGGTGCGGGAACCGGCCTCAGGCGAGATCGAGGATACCGGCCTCGCCGCCTTCGGTGCCGAAGGCGAGCAGCGTACCGTCGCCGCTCCAGGCCAGCGCCGTGACCGGCGCGTCGCCTGGTTTTTTCGCCAAAATCTCGGCGCCGTCCTCGACTCGCACCAGCAGCACCATGCCGTCTTCGTAGCCGGCGGCAACGATATCCTGCCGCGGATGACAGGCGACCACCACGATGCGGTGTTCCGACGGCGCCAACAGGCGCGGCTGTTTGCCCATCGGGCCATCCTTGGTCTGGAACGGCCATAGGATCAGTTGCGTCGCACCGGAGGTCGCCAGCCAGCGGCCGCCGGTAGTCCAGCCGACCGAGGTGACGCGCGCCGCATAACCGGACATGCGCATGTGCTGGCGGTCCACGAGCCGCCAGCCGTGCAGCATCGGCTCCTGCATGGTGGTGACCACGAATCGACCGTCAGGGCTGACGGTCACGCCAAGATGCGACCCCTTCCATTCGAGCTTTTCCGGCTCGGCCTGCGGCGCGTTCGGAAACCATAAGGTCGCGCCGTTGTAGTGGGCGATGGCAAGGCGAAAGCCCTTCGGCAGGAAGGCGAGCCCGCCGACCGTCGAGGGCGCATCGAAGCTGCGCAGTTCCTTGGCCCGCACGAAGGCGGTCTTGCCCGCCGACCACGCCACCGCGCCATCCGGCCCGACCGCGACGTGGTCGATCCAGCGGTGCTTTGGGTCGGTCGCTACGGTGCGGCTTGCACCGCTGACGTCGGTCTCCACGATCTTGCCGTCGTCGCCGCCCGAGACGACCACCGACTCGCCAACGGCCGTCGTCAATATGGCGCCGCCATGGACCGCGGCGGTTTTTGGCTCGCCGCGCGGCGGCGCCAGCACCATCGCTTCCTCGGACAGCACGAAGACCGCCATGCGGCCGAGAAAATGCGCACCTATGACGGCACCGTTCGCCGCAACCGCATGGGTGCGTTCGACGACGGAGACGGTGTCGACTCGAGTGTCGGTCATGGCTCCGTTCTATCTCACCCTCTCCGGCGGAGGGACGCTCGCCTGAGCGAGCGGGGTGGGGCGTGAGACGACTGCGCGAGCTGCTGCCCCATCCGGTTCGCTATGCCGCCGGCCTTTCCCTGCAGGCTCGGCAGAGTCATGCGACGCAGCTCTGAAATCCGTCGGCGATCATCTTGCCCGGCAAATTGCGACCGATGAAAACGACGCGGCTTTCGCGTTTTTCGTCCCTCTTCCATGGTCGCTGGTGATCGCCGTCGAGGATCATATGCACGCCCTGGAACACGAAGCGCTGATCGTCGTCCTTGAAGGCGAGGATGCCTTTGCAGCGCAGGATGTTCGGGCCTTCCTTCTGCACCAGGTCCTGCACCCATGGAAAGAATTTGTCCGGGTTGAGCGGCTTGTCGCTTTTCAGCGAAATCGATTGCATCTCCTCGTCGTGATAGTGCTTCAGCCCGCCGTGAGAGTGCGCGTGGTCGTGATCGTGATGATGATCGTGGTGGTCATGACCATGATGGTCGTGATCGTGGCCGCCGCCTTCGAGGAATGCCGGCTCGAGGTCGAGAATGCGGTCGAGATCGAAGGCGTTGCGCCCCAAGACCTCGTCGAGCGCGATCTTGGCGCGCTGCGTCTTGTGCAGCTTGGCGTAGGGGTTAATGCCGCGGATGCGCGCTTCAACCTCGCCGAGCTCTTCCGGCGTCACCAGGTCGGTCTTGTTGAGCAGGATGACGTCGGCAAAGGCGATCTGGTTCTTTGCCTCCGGCGCGTCCTTGAGCCGGTCCTTGAGCCATTTGGCGTCGGCGAGGGTGACCACGGCATCGAGCTTGGTGCGCCGGCCGATGTTCTCGTCGATGAAGAAGGTCTGCGCCACCGGCGCCGGGTCGGCCAGCCCGGTCGTTTCAACGATCACGGCGTCGAATTTGCCCTTTCGCCGCATCAGTCCATCGAGGATGCGGACGAGGTCGCCGCGCACGGTGCAGCAGATGCAGCCATTGTTCATTTCGAATACTTCCTC
>JASHQO010000113.1 GCA_030039105.1 Xanthobacteraceae bacterium | reverse complement strand
CCGTCGGGCACGCGCTGCATGCCGTCCTGAACGAATTTGATCGCTTCGTTGTCCTCGAGGCCGAGGAAGCCCGCTGGACCCATCAGATTGCCCTGGCGCAGGCGATGCCGCGTCATCGTTTCGTCGTCGTCCTCAAAGCCGAACATGGTCCACTTCATGATGAATTCGTGCGGTCCGCCCGGCACGATTTGGCGCACGCCGAGCGTATTCATCTCCCGCTGCACGATCAGGTTCGGCCAGATCGTCGCCATGGTCACCGACCATGGGCTGTCGAATTCCTCGATGAAATCCATGAAGCGCGTTTCGCGCAGCGTGAGGCCTTCCTGGTACGCGCGCATCTCCTTCTTGGCGTCGCCGGACAGCGCCTTGGCGTCGGATTTGGCCGACGCCATCACGCCGTGCCGTCCGCTCTTGTCGGCGAGCATGAGCGAGCGGTTGCCGACGACAAGCAAGCCGAACGTGACCAGGAAGGTGTGCAGCAGTGTGGCGTGGTACGGATCCTTGAGGTTCTCGTGATAGAGCTTCCAGTTGCCGGGCAGCGAGTGGCGGTAATGGCCGAGCACTTTCAGCTTGCGGCCATCGAACGTCGCCTCGAACTCGCGCAAGACTTCGGACCCGAGATAATCGGAGAACGATTCCATGTCGTCTTCGTAGGACGCGAAGACCACGCCGCGATGGATGGTGACGTTGAGCTTGCGCAGGCCGTGATCCTGGACCTTGAAGTCGGCCGGCATGCCGCCTTTGCCGGCCATGCCGCGGCGGAACGGCACGCCGATCAGGTTGCCTTTTAGATCGTAGGTCCACTGATGATAGGGGCAAATGAACTCGCCGGCGTTGCCGAAGAGCTCGCGGCAAAATTCCGAGGCGCGGTGCACGCAGCGATTCTCGAACACGTTGATCGAGCCGTCGGCGGCACGCGCCACCACCACCGGCGTCGGCCCGACATTGGAGCGGATGAAGTCGCCGGGATTCGCCACCTCCGCTTCGAGCGCCACAAAGTTCCAGGTCGCCCCATGGAAGATGCGCTCGACTTCACGCTCGTAGATCGCCTGATCGGTGTAGACCCAGTCAGGGATAACGGTGAGATCGTCGTCCGGCCAGACGTAATCGCGCATCAGATTCGTTTGCGACGTCATCGGCATCGTCCTGCTCGAGCCGTTTCAGCATAGCCGAGTGGCTTGGGGGCGCAATGGATTTGCCGGCCGGCAGGGCGTAGGGTCGGCGCAATAGCGAGGGAGAAACGCCATGGCGCAAGAGCCGCTCGCCACCACGGGCAATTACCTGCACATCTACGATTTCCGCGTGATGCCGGGCAAAGAGGCCGAGTTCATCCGCCTGTTCGAAGTGTTCGATTATTCGGACGGTAACCCGATGCACAAATCGTCGGCACAGGTAAAGGACGGCGTGCTGTGCCGCGATACCGAAGACCCGCAGCGTTTCTTCCTGATCGCCGAGTGGTCGGACATCGAGGAGCACGCTCGCATTCGCAAAATTCTCGCCAACGAGATCAAGCCGGAATTCATCAAATACATCGAAGGCCACAAATTCGTGCCGAAATATGTCGAAGTGGTATCCTCGACGCCGGACGAGATTCTGAAAAAGGCCGCGGAATAAAGGGCGCCGTCACGCCTTGACCTGCTGCGCCAACTCGACGATACGCGCCACCATCGCGCTTTGCGGATCGGTGAGCGGATCGACGACGGTGAAATGGTTAGCGCCGGCGATCTCCTCGTAGCATGTCTGCACTGGACCCTGCCACGCCTTGGCGAGCGCCTGGCTTTGCCGCCTGAACTCGCTTGATTCCTGCGCGCCGACGGTCACATCCAAGGTACGACCGGCCGGCGGCGGCCAGAACAGCGGTGACGCCTTGCGCGCGTCTTCCTGCGTCAGGCGCATATCCTGGTTCGGGCTCAGCGTCACGAGCACGGTGAGATCGAACACGCCGGAGATGGCATAGCCTGACGGCACCAGGCCGGCCGGCGCCTTCGGATAGAGCGCGGGCCAGTCGGTCGCCACCATGGCGGCGGCGAGATGGCCGCCGGCCGAATGGCCGCAGGCGAGGAGCGGCCGGTTCAGCCGCTGCCATAGGAACAGACAGGCGCGACGGATCTGCTCGATGATATCGGCCACCGTGACGTTCGGGCATAGATCGTAGCCGAGGACTGCGACGGCGACGCCGTGGGCGTTCATGCCACGCGCCATGTGGCTGAACATCGACGGATCGAGCGAGCGCCACCAGCCGCCGTGAATGAACAGGGCCAGCGGCCCGCCATCGCCCGCTGCGGGATGGAACAGGTCGAGATATTGCCGCGGCGTGTCGCCGTAGGCCAGCTCGAGGTCGGCGCGGCCCGCCTTGAGCGAGTCGGCGCGATAGAATTCCGCGTCGCGGGTCCAGCGCGCGAAAATCTCCGGATGCTCGGGCACCCGGGCGCGATTGTTGTATTCGGCTTCGTAATCGATGGCCATCGGCGCCTCCGGCATGGGCTTAAGCACAAGATTATCGACACTCGGGCGGAATCTGCTAGTGGGAGACCCATGAAGGTCGACGGTAAACCCATGCGCACCATCTGGCTCGAGCCGGACGGCTGGTCGGTCGGCGTGATCGATCAGACTGCGCTGCCGCATCGCTTCAAGACCGCACGGCTCAAGAGCCTCGAAGACGCCGCGCGTGCGATCAGCACCATGGTGATCCGCGGCGCGCCGCTGATCGGCGCCGCCGCCGCCTACGGCATCTGTCTGGCGCTGCGCGCCGACGCCTCCGACGAAGCGCTCGACCGGGCCTATGTGACGCTGCATGCGACGCGGCCGACCGCCATCAATCTGAAATGGGCACTCGACCAGATGGTGGCCGCGGTGCGCAACCGGCCGCGCGACGCCCGGGTTGACGCCGCCTACGCCCGCGCGGCCGCAATCTGCGAGGATGACGCCGCCTGCAGCGAGGCGATCGGGGAGCACGGCCTCGCCATCATCGAGGGCATTGCGGCGGGCAAGCCGCCCGGCCGGCCCGTCAATGTGCTGACCCACTGCAACGCCGGCTGGCTCGCCACCGTGGACTGGGGCACGGCGCTGGCGCCCATCTACAAGGCGCACCTCAAGGGTCTACTGCTCCATGTGTGGGTGGACGAAACCCGGCCGCGCAACCAGGGTGCCTCGCTGACGGCCTGC
>JASHQO010000112.1 GCA_030039105.1 Xanthobacteraceae bacterium | reverse complement strand
CAGAATATAGTGTGGCCGTTCGGGATCGGCTTCGATCTTCTGCCGTAGCTGCCGCACATAGACGCGCAGATATTGCGCATCGGTCAGGTCGTCCCACAGCTCGCCGAGCAGGAATTTGTGGGTCAGCACCTTGCCGGCATGCTGCACCAGCACGCGCAGCAGGTCGTATTCCTTCGGCGAGAGTTTTATCTCCTTGTCGCCGACTTTGACGATGCGGCGCACCAGATCGACCGAAAGGTCGCCGGCCTGGAATACCGGCCGCTCGCCGTGGGTCTGCAATTGGTGCCGCAGTGCCGCGCGCATGCGGGCCAATAGCTCGTCGGTGCCGAACGGCTTGGTCACGTAGTCGTCGGCGCCAAAATCGAGCGCCTGGACTTTTCCGGCCTCGTCGCCGCGGCTCGACAGCACGACGATGGGAACGCGCTCGTCGCGCGCACGGATGGCGCGCAGCAAATCAAGGCCATCGGTGTCGGGGAGGCCGAGATCGAGAATGATCAGGTCGGGCTTGTCGTCGAGCAGCGCCAGCGCGGCCTTGCCGTTGGGCGCTTCCATAATCTGATAGCCGTGAGCGTTGAGCCCAAGACGCAACAGCTTGCGGATCGGCGGCTCGTCGTCGACGACCAGCACGCGAAGGGGCGCCGCGCTCATGCCGCGGCATCCAATCGTTGCCGTTCTTGCGCGATCGGCAAGGTGATGGTGAACACCGCACCCCGGCGGTCGTGGCGGTTTGCCGCGGCGATCGTGCCGTGCATCGCTTCGATGAAGCCGCGGGAAATGGCAAGTCCAAGCCCGGTGCCCGGACGAATCTGGTCCGTCTTCTGCACGCGGTAGAACTTGTCGAAGATGTGCTCGAGCTCGACCTGCGGAATGCCTTCGCCCTCGTCGATGATCTGCAGCGAGACGGCACTCCGGTCGCGCCACGTCCGGATCAGAACGGTGGTGCCGGCGGCGGCATATTTGGCGGCATTGTCGAGGAGATTGAACAGCACCTGCTCGAACAGCACGGCGTCGACCCTGACCATCGGCACGTCGGCGGCAAGATCAAGCAGCACAGAGTGATGCTGCAGGATTTTGGTTGCCCGGCGCAGCGTCGAGCCGACGATCTCCGACAGATCGTGCGGCGCCAGCTTCGGCGTCACTGCGCCGGACTCGAGCTTGGTCATGTCGAGCAGGTTGGCGATGAAGCGGTTGAGCCGCTCCGATTCATCGATAATGGTCGAGAGCAGATCCAGCTTCTCGCTTGCGCTCAGCTTGTCGGCGAGGTCGCGCAATGTGCCGGCAGAGCCCAGCACCGAGGCAAGCGGTGTCTTCAGATCATGCGAGATCGAGGTCAGCAATGCCGCGCGCAGCCGCTCGGTTTCGGCGGTGCGCTCGACGCGGTCCATATCCTCGACCAGGCGAACCCGCTCGATGGCGAGCGCGCCTTGATCCATCAGCGCGTCGAGGAGGCGCTGCTGGTCGGGCGTGAGCAGGGCGCCCGGCTTGTCGCTGTCGATGCCGACGACGCCGATGGCGCCGCGCCCGGTCTGCATTGGCAGGAACAAGCGTTTGGCGCCGGGCAGGGTGTCGGAGCCGCGGCCGGCGGCGCGGTCGTTCTCCCAGGTCCATTTCGCCGCGGCGAGATCGGCCTCGTCGAGGGTGTCTTCCGGCGGGTAGCCGGCCTTCACCGCGATGGAGCCGTTGCTCGGCAACAGCAGCACGACCCGCACCTTGAGCATCAGTGCGGTCTGATAGGCCGTGGCCCATAGCACGTCGTCGAGCGTGCCGGCGCCGGCGAGTTTGCGGCTGAAGGCGTAGAGCGCGTCGACGGCGCGGACGCGCGCCTGCGCCGCCACCGTTTGCATGCGGCTTCGCGCCGCGACATTGGAGACGATGATGGCGACGATGGTGAAGAGCGCGAAGGCTGCGATATTATGCGGGTCGGCGATGGTCAGCGTGTAGATCGGCGGCAGGAAGAAGAAATTATATGCCAGCGCCGAGGCCACGCTGGCAAACAAGGACGGCAACAGGCCGAAGCGCACGGCGACGGCGACAACGGCGGTCAGGAACACGAGATCCACGTTCTCGACGCCGATCCAGTAATTCACCAGCTCGCCGCAGCCGAGCGCGACAGCCACTGCCAGCGCCGCCACTGCGTAGGGGCGAGGGTCGAAGGGCTCGCCCTCGTTCGAAGTATCGACGCCTTTCTTCGGCAGGATGCCGCCGGGGAGCTGATCGCCGGCGATGACGTGGACGCTGATATTGCCGGAACGGCGCACCAGGTCGTGCACCACGGAGCCGTGCAGGATCTCGAACCAGCGCGAGCGGGTCGATTTGCCGATGATGATTTGCGTCACGTTGTGGGCGTGGGCATAAGCGATCACGTCATCGGCGATGCTGCGCTGGCCGGCTGGGATGGTGACGGCCTCGCCGCCGAGCGTATCGACCAGGCGCAAGGTATCGGCGACGCGGTCGCGCTCTTCCTCGGTTAGCTGCAGGCTACGGCGGCCTTCGACGTAGAGCGCCATCCACGGTCCGTGCAGCCGATCGGCCAGCCGCTTGGCGTAGCGCACCAGGCCCGCGGCGCGCGGGTCCTCGCTGACGCAGACCAAAATACGCTCGCCGGCGGCCCACGGCCCTTGGATGGCGTGGGCCTGCATCTCGTTGAGCAGTTGCTCGTCGACCCGCTCGGCGGTGCGGCGCAACGCCAGTTCACGCAGCGCCGTCAGATTGGCCGGAGAGAAGAAATGCTCGAGCGCGCGCTCGGCCTGCTTGGGGACGTAGACCTTGCCTTCCTTGAGGCGCTCGATCAGGTCGGCCGGCGTGATATCGACCAGTTCGACGGCATCGGCGCGGTCGAATACGGCATCCGGCACCGTCTCGCGCACGCGCACGTGGGTGATCTGGGCGACGACGTCGTTTAGGCTTTCGATGTGCTGGATGTTGACCGTGGTATAGACGTCGATGCCGTGGTTCAGCAGCTCTTCGACATCGAGATAGCGCTTGGGATGCCGGCTGCCTTCGACATTGGTATGGGCAAGCTCGTCGACCAGCGCGATCTGCGGCCGCCGCACGATGATCGCGTCCAGATCCATTTCCTCGAGCGTCTGGCCCTTGTAGTCGATGGAGCGGTGCGGGATGATTTCGAGGCCTTGCAATAACGCTTCGGTCTCCTTGCGGCCGTGGGTCTCGACGATGCCGGCGACGACGTCGTAGCCGTCTTTGCGCCGGGCGCGAGCCTGTTGCAGCATCTCGTAGGTCTTGCCGACGCCGGGGGCGGCGCCGACGAAGATGCGCAGCTTGCCGGCGCGCCGCTCCTCGCGGCGCGCCGCTTCAAGCAGGGCTTCCGGTGAGGGCCGTTGCTCGGGATCGCTTCGCTGATCCGCCATTACGTATTGAATGTGCCTAGGCGCCTATCCGGCCTTCAACTGGTCCAGCGCCAGATTGAGCTGCAATACATTCACGCGCGGCTCGCCCAAAAGCCCGAACAGGCGACCTTCGGTGCTGTCGACGACGAGCTGGCGAACGCGATTTTCGGGCAGATTGCGCGCCTTGGCAATACGGGGCACCTGGAACAGCGCCGCCTCCGGCGAAACGTGCGGATCAAGGCCGCTGGCGGAGGTGGTAACAAGGTCGGCCGGCACCGGCGCGTTCGGATTTTCCTTCTTCAAGGTGTCGATGTCGCCCTGAACACGGTCGATCAAGGCTTTATTGGACGGTCCCAAATTCGATCCTCCGGAATTGGCGGCGTTGTAGGGTGCCGGCACCGTCTTGGTCGAATCGTTCGGATCGGGCGCGGTGGTGGCCGAGGGCCGGCCATGGAAATATCTGTCGCTGCTGAACTCCTGACCGATCAGGACAGAGCCGACGACCTTGCCGTCGCGCTCGATCAAGCTGCCTTGCGCCTGCTTGGGGAAGATCACCCCGGCGATCCCGGTCATCGCCAGCGGGTAGGCGAGGCCGGTGATCAGCGTCAGCGCCAAGAGAACGACAATGGCCGGACGGATTTCGCGCAACATGATGTCTCTCCTTAAGCCAGATGCAGGGCGCTGACGACAAGGTCGATGGCCTTGATGCCGATGAACGGAATGATGACGCCGCCGACGCCGTAGATCCAAAGATTGCGTAAGAGCAGCGGGCCGGCGCCGATCGGCCTATAGCGCACGCCCTTCAGCGACAGCGGAATGAGCGCAATGATGATCAGCGCGTTGAAGATGATCGCCGACAGAATCGCGCTCTCCGGCGTCGCCAGATTCATGATGTTGAGCGCCTGGAGCTGCGGATAGAAAGCGACGAACATCGCCGGGATGATGGCGAAATACTTCGCCACGTCGTTGGCGATCGAGAACGTGGTCAGCGCGCCGCGGGTCATCAGGAGCTGCTTGCCGATCTCGACGATCTCGATCAGCTTGGTCGGATTGGAATCGAGATCGACCATGTTGCCGGCCTCGCGTGCGGCCTGGGTGCCGGTGTTCATGGCGACGCCGACGTCGGCCTGTGCCAACGCCGGGGCGTCGTTGGTGCCGTCGCCGCACATGGCGACGAGCTTGCCCTTGGCCTGCTCGTCGCGCATGAGGCGGAGCTTCTCCTCGGGCGTCGCCTGGGCGAGGAAATCGTCGACGCCGGCTTCGGCGGCAATGGCGGCTGCTGTCATCGGATTGTCGCCGGTAATCATCACGGTGCGGATGCCCATGCGCCGCAATTCGGCGAAGCGCTCGCGGATGCCGCCTTTGACGATATCTTTGAGATGAACGATGCCGAGCAGCTTGCCGTCTTTCGCGACCGCAAGCGGTGTGCCGCCGGACTTGGCGATGGCGTCGGCGATGGCGTGAATCTCGCGCGCGGTATCGGCACTGACGATCGGTCGCAGCGCCTGCACCGGCGCGGCGCCGAGCGGAGCAGGCGAGCCGTTGAGATAATTCAGGATCGCGTCGACCGCGCCCTTGCGCACCCACGACGAGCCGATTTCGACGCCGCTCATGCGGGTCTGCGCGCTGAACGGGATGAAGCTCGCCTTCAGCTCACTGAGCTCGCGGCCGCGGATGCCATAGCGTTCCTTGGCCAGCACGACGATGGAGCGGCCTTCCGGGGTTTCGTCGGCGAGCGAGGCAAGCTGCGCGGCATCGGCCAATTCCTGCTCGGCGATGCCGGGAAGCGGCTTGAACTCGGTGGCTTGGCGATTGCCGAGGGTGATGGTGCCGGTCTTGTCGAGGAGCAGCGTATCGACGTCGCCGGCCGCCTCGACCGCGCGGCCGGACATCGCCAGCACGTTAAAGCGCACCAGGCGATCCATGCCGGCAATGCCGATGGCCGAGAGCAGCGCGCCGATCGTGGTCGGAATGAGCGTCACGAACAGTGCCACCAGGATGACGACCGAGATGGTGCTGCCCGTATAGGCAACGTAGCTCGGGATCGTCGCGGTGGCGAACACGAAGATGATGGTCAGCCCGATCAGCAGGATGTTCAGCGCGATCTCGTTCGGCGTCTTCTGCCGCTCGGCGCCCTCGACCAGGTGGATCATGCGGTCGAGGAAAGTGGAGCCCGGCGCCGCGGTGATACGCACGCGGATCCAGTCGGACAGCACCTGCGTGCCGCCGGTGACGGCGGAACGGTCGCCGCCGGATTCGCGGATGACCGGAGCCGATTCGCCGGTGATCGCCGCTTCGTTGACAGACGCCATGCCTTCGATCACTTCGCCGTCGGAAGGGATCAGGTCGCCGGCTTCAACCAGAACAATGTTGCCGACCTTGAGCTCGGTGCTCGGCACCAGTCGGAAACTTTGCGAATCGCCCGAGCCGCTGATTACCTTGGCCTGGGTGTCGGTGCGCTGGCGCCGCAGCGTATCGGCCTGCGCCTTGCCGCGACCTTCGGCGATGGCTTCGGCGAAGTTCGCGAACAGCACGGTGAACCACAGCCAGAGAATGATCTGGAACTCGAACAGGATGTGGCCGCCGCCGGTGAACAGATCGCGGATCAGGATCACTGTGGTCAGCGCGGTGACGATCTCGAGTACGAACATCACCGGGTTCTTGATCAGCGTGCGCGGATCAAGCTTGACGAACGCGGAACCGATCGTGGGCATCACGATCTTCGGATCGAGCAGCGCCGAAACCGGCATGCTCTTGCGGAGCGTTGAGGATTCCATCGCGGTCACTCCAAGGGCTTAGTCACTCCAAGGGCTTAGTTCGAGGAGAACAGGGTGCCGGCGTTCTGCGCGAGCTGTTCGACGATTGGGCCGAGCGCCAGCGCCGGGAAGAACGTCAGGCCGCCGACGATCACGATCACGCCGACGACCAGGCCGACGAACAGGCCGCCGGTGGTGGGGAACGTACCCGTCGAAGCCGGGATCGATTTCTTGGCGGCGAGCGAGCCGGCAATGATCATGGTCGGGATAATCATCCAGAACCGGCCGACGCCCATCGCGATGGCGCCGGTGATGTTGTAGAATAAGGTGTTGGCGCTCAATCCGGCGAAGGCTGAGCCGTTGTTGCCGGTCTGCGAGGTGTAGGCGTAGAGGATTTCAGTGAAACCGTGCGGCCCGGGATTGTTGGTCGCCGCCACCGCCGACGGCACCAGCATCGCCACTGCGGTCCAGCCGAGATACATCAGCGGCAGGACCAGGATGGCGAGCATCGCCATCTTCACTTCCTTGGCTTCGATCTTTTTGCCGACGTATTCGGGCGTGCGGCCGACCATCAGGCCGGCGACGAAGATCGAAATGATGACGAACAGCAGCATGCCGTACATGCCAGAGCCGACGCCGCCGACGATGATCTCGCCGAGCTGGATGTTGATCAGCGGGATCATGCCGCCGATGGCCGTGAACGAGTCGTGCATGGCGTTGACCGCGCCACAGGAGGCCGCGGTGGTGATGACGGCGAACAACGCCGAGGCGGCGATGCCGAAGCGGACTTCCTTGCCCTCCATGTTGCCGCCGGTCAGCCCGAGTGCGTTGAGCGCGTCGTTGCCGTGAGCCTCGGCCCAGTAACAGATGACGACGCCGGCGAGGAACAGCACGCCCATCACCGCGAGAACCGCCCAGCCCTGGCGTTGATTGCCGACCATGCGGCCGAACACGTTGGTCAATGCCGCGCCGAGCGCAAAGATCGAGATCATCTGCACATAGTTCGACAGCGCGGTGGGGTTCTCGAACGGATGCGCGGCGTTGGCATTGAAAAATCCGCCGCCGTTGGTGCCGAGCATCTTGATGGCGATCTGCGAAGCAACCGGGCCGAGCGCAATCGTCTGCTTGGCGCCTTCGAGCGTGGTCGCGTCGACATAGGCGCCAAGCGTCTGCGGGATGCCTTGCCAGACCAGGAACAGCGCATAGGGCACGCAAATCGGAAGCAAAACGTAGAGCGTGCAACGGCTGACATCGACCCAGAAATTGCCGACGGTGCGTACCGAATGCCGGGCAAAGCCGCGGATGAGAGCAATGGCGAGCACGATGCCGGTCGCCGCCGAGAGATAATTTTGATGCGTCAGGCCGAGCATCTGCACGAGATAGGACATCGTGCTTTCGCCGCCGTAGTTCTGCCAGTT
>JASHQO010000111.1 GCA_030039105.1 Xanthobacteraceae bacterium | reverse complement strand
TGACGACAGGAGAGTTCCATGGCGATTTGTGACGTCTGCGGCAACGATTACGACAAGGCATTTCGCATCACGCAAGCGGGCAGGACGATGACGTTCGACAGTTTCGAATGCGCGATCCAGGCCATGGCGCCGCGTTGCGCGCACTGCCAGTGCCACGTGATCGGCCACGGCGTCGAAGCCGGCGGCGCCGTTTATTGTTGCGCCCATTGCGCCCAGCAATCCGGCGTCAAGGGCGTCAAGGATAGAGCGGCCTAATGCTTGCGTCGCATCTCGTGCGACGAATTGACGGTGGCGTGCAGGTTGCGGGCGAACTCGACGGCGCCGAACACCGCCATGTCGGGGGCCGTCTTGACGTATTCCTTGACGCCCTGGATCGCCGGCCGCGGCGCCTTGAGGATCGCGGCGCACAGTGTCTCCGCCGCGGCGTCAAGCTTGGCGGCGGGCACCACGTCGCTGACGATGCCGAAGCTCAAGGCCCGCTCCGGCGCGATCTCGGCCTGCGAGTAGACCAGGTAGCTCATCGCCTTGCGCGGCACGCGGTCGACGAACGACGACATCACCATGGTGGGCAGGATGTTGTGCGCCATTTCCGGCACCTGGAATATCGCCCGGTCGCTCGCCAGCGTGATGTCGCAGGCGGCGGCGATGGCACAGCCGAAACCGAGGGCGCGGCCCTGCACCACGGCGACGATCGGGATCTTGGCGTTGCGCATGGCGCCGTAGCAGTTGAACACCACGTCGGAGAAATTGCGGCGCTCGAGCGCATCGGGATCCTGCTTCGGCGCCGAGCCCATCACCGCGCGGCCGACGCAGAAGTCCTTGCCGGCGCCGCGCAGCACCACGACGCTCGATGCTTTGTCGGCGCCTTCGACGATGCCGGTGAGCTCCGCCACCATCTCGTCGGACACCGCGTTGCCGCGGTCGGGCTGATTGAGCGTGACGCGCAGGATCGCGCCGTCTTGTTTGGTCAGGATATCGGGCATGGTTGCTCCTATTGACTTGAGACCGTCATCCTGAAGCGGCCCGCGAAGGATGCGGCCGAGGCGCTGGGGCCGCCGCCCCTGCAGGCGAGCTTCGCACGGAACAGAATCATCATCACGGCCTGGCTGACTTGATTGCTTGCCAGATGCGTTCCGGCGTCACCGGCATTTCGATATGGGTCACGCCGAATTCGGCGAGCGCGTCGACCACCGCGTTGACCACGGCGCCGAGCGCGCCGGTGGTGCCGCCTTCGCCGGCGCCGCGCACGCCCAGCCGGTTGGTCGGGGTCAATACCTGGCTGATGTCGGTGGTGAAGGACGGCAGATAGTCGGCGCGCGGCATGGCGTAGTCCATGAACGACGCGGCGAGGAGCTGGCCGTCGGCGTCGTAGCTGCAGCATTCCCACAACGCCTGGCCGATGCCTTGGGCGGCGCCGCCGTGGGTCTGGCCGTCGACCACCATCGGGTTGATGGCGCGGCCGACGTCGTCGACGGCGGTGTAATTGACGAGATCGAGCTTGCCGGTTTCCGGATCGATCTCGACCTCGCAGACATGCGCGCCGTAGGGAAAGCCGAGCTGCTTGATGGTCTCGTCGGAGGTCGCGGCGAGCGGTCCGCTCAATTGTTCGGGCATATCCCTGTCTTCGGCGGCGGCCCTGGCGACGTCGAAAATCCCGACCGAGCGGTCGGTGCCCTTCACCGTGAAGCGGCCGCCGGCGAAGCCGATATCCTCCTCGGCGGTTTCCAGCATGTGGGCGGCGATCTTCTTGCCCTTGTCGACGATCATGTCGGAGGCGTTGCCCATGACGATGCCGGCGAGCCGCATCGAACGCGCCGAATGCGAGCCGCCGCCTTCTTTCACGATATCGGTGTCGCTCTCGATGACGTTGACGTCGTCGAACGGCACGCCGAGCCACTCCGAGACGCATTGCGCAAACGTGGTCTCGTGGCTCTGGCCGCTCGACAGCGTGCCGACCACGACGTCGACCTTGCCTTGCGGATGCACCGTGACGTCGGCGCGCTCGCGCGGATAGCCGCCGGTGGTTTCCAGATAACAGCACAGGCCGATGCCGCGCAGGCGCTTGCGCTTGCGGGCTTCGGCGCGGCGGCGCTTGAAGCCCGACCAGTCGCCGAGCGCCATGGCGCGATCCATCACCGCGCGGTAGGTGCCGTTGTCGTAAGTGATGCCTTGCGGGTTTTTGTAGGGGAAGGCCGACGGCGGGATGAGATTGCGCTTGCGCAGCGCGACGCGATCGAAGCCATGCTCCTGGGCGGCTTTGTCGATCAGCCGCTCGATCACGTAGATGACCTCGGGCCGGCCGGCGCTGCGGTACGGCGTGGTGCACATAGTGGTCGAGAGCACGGCGCGCGCGCGGATGTAGGACAGCGGAATGCGATAGCCGGCGGTGGCGAGGCCGACGCCCTTCACCAGCGGCACGTAGGAGCCGGAATGGGCGCCGACATTGCTGAGGTTCGAGGTGCGCAGCGCCAGAAAATGGCCCTCGGCATCGAGCGCCAGCTCGGCCGAGACCGTGAGATCGCGGCCCATGTAATCGCTGATGAAAGCTTCGTGGCGCTCGGCGGTCCATTTCACCGGACGGCCGACCTTGCGCGAGCCCCAGACGACGAGCGCGAATTCGGGAAAGAAGCTGTTGCGGGTGCCGAAATTGCCGCCGATCTCATGGGCGACGACGCGCACCGCCTCAAACGGCACGCCGAGGATGCCGGCAATCTCTTTCTTCTGGCGCACGATGCCGCCGGAGCCGGCGTAGAGCGTGTAGCGCTGGGTCGCCGGGTCGTACACGCCGACCGCGGCACGCGGCTCCATCGGCACGCCGGTGACGCGATTGACCCAGGTGTCGAGCCGCGTCACGTGAGCGGCGCGCGCGAACGCCTCGTCGGTTGCCTTGGCGTCGCCGACCTCGGCGTCGATCATGACGTTCGACAGATCGTCGTAGAGCCGCGGTGCGTTCGGTTCGACCGCGGCCTTGGCATCGATCACCGCCGGCAGCGGCTCGTAGTCGACCACGACCTTCTCGGCGGCATCTTTGGCCTGAGCCACGGTCTCGGCGATGACGAAGGCGACGCAGGTGCCGACGTGACGGACGCGATCGGCCGGCAACACGTGATGCGGCGCCGCCGGCACCGGCGAGCCGTCGCGGTTGTGCAGGACGATGTCCGGCGGCGTGCCGGCGGCGGCGAGATGTGGAATGCGCTTGAGCCCGTCGGCGAGCGCGTCCTTGCCGGTGAGCACCGCGAGCACGCCGGGCACGGCTCGCGCGGCGGTCGTATCGATGCCGCGGATGCGCGCGTGGGCATGCGGCGAGCGTACCGCGGCACCGTAGGCCTGGCCGGGGAGATTGAAGTCGTCGCTGTAATTGCCGCGGCCGGTAATGAGGCGCGCGTCCTCCTTACGGCGTACCGTTGCTCCAATGCCTGCGCTCATGATGCGATAGATCAAGTCGATTGCGGGGGCGCCGATATTCTCATAGCGCGTCGGGTGGGGCTACCGCCATTTCCGTTCGCGCGGGCTGGATTGCGCGCGGCTTATGGTCTGCCCCGATCGGGCCGCCGCGCCGGCGCCGAGCCGCGTTAACGAGCGGTGAAAGCCGCCGATTTAACCCCGCAGAAATGTTTTAACCAAAATGGAACCGGAGGCGTGGCATCAACCACGCCAGAAAGTCCTTTTCAAGCGGCTGTCCTCGCGTGCCTCCACACCTCCGCGCCCTGCTGCAGCCCGCGCCGCTTTTCGGCTTGGCGATCGTCGCCGTCCTGTGGATCGGCCTGTTTTTCGTTCTGCCCGATGCGCGCAGCGAGCCCGGCTTCCAGCATCTGCGCTCGATCTATTTTGCCGCGGCCGCGGTGCTGACGCTTCTCGAGCTCATCACCGTCACGGCCGGCATTCGTCGGCAATTGTCGCTCGAGCAAACCAATCTGCGCTTCACCACCGCGCTCGACAACATGACACACGGACTGTGCATGTTCGACGGCGACAAGCGGCTGGTCACCTGGAATGAACGCTATGCGGGCCTCTATCGCCTGCCGCCGGAATTGCTGAAGGTCGGCACCAGCCACGAAGCCATTATCGCGCACCGGGTCACGAACGGCATTCTCAAGGGCGACAACAGCGCCGGCGCGGTGGACAAGAAGCTCGGCGCGCTGGAGAAGCATTCGTCGGAAAAGATATCGAGCCGGGTCGATGAGCTTGCCGACGGCCGGCTGATCCGCGTCGTCCGCCAGCCGATGCCCGACGGCGGCTGGGTGGCGACCCACGAAGACATCACCGAGCGGCAGCGGCTGGAACAGCAGCGCGACACCATGTTGGCGCAGGAGAATCGCCGGCTCACCACCGAAAGCGCAATCGCGTCGTTTCGCGGCCGCGTCGAGGAAGTGCTCGGCACCGTCAGCAGATCGGCCGATGCCATGAAGTCGACCGCCAACGCGCTGATCGGCTCGTCGCACGACACCACGCGCCATGCCGAGGGCGCGCTGCGCGAATCGAACGACGCCTCAGCCAATGTGTCGCTGGTCGCCGGCGCGGCCGAGGAATTGTCGGCCTCGATCGAAGAGATCAATCAGCAGCTCGCCGAGACCACCGCGTTGGTCGGCAACGCCGCGAGCAACGCCAAGGCCACCAACGGCGAATATGCCGGGCTGGCGCAGGCCGCGCAGAAGATCGGCGACGTCGTGGCGCTCATTCGCAACATCGCCGGCCAGACCAACCTCCTTGCGCTCAACGCCACTATCGAGGCGGCGCGGGCCGGCGAGGCAGGACGCGGCTTTGCCGTGGTCGCCGCCGAAGTCAAATCGCTCGCGGTGGAGACCGCCAAGGCGACCGAGGAGATCGCCCGTCACATCCTGGCGGTGCAGCAGTCGACCGGCAGCGCGGTCGAAGCGGTGCACGGCATCGAAGAGAGCATGAACGAAATCTCGACCCGCACGGCGAGCGCCGCGGCCTCGATTCTGGAGCAGAGCACCGCCACGTCGGAGATTTCGCGCAACGCGGTGAACGCCGCAAGCGGCACGAACCTGGTCGTCTCCGCCCTGGGCAAGGTCTCGGAAGCCGCGATCGGCACCCGCGCCGCGGCCGAGACCGTGCTGACCGCCTCGCAATCGGTCGATACCTCGGTCGGCAATCTGCGCGCCGAAATCGAGGCTTTCCTCGACAAAGTCGCGGTTTGACCGGCGCCCGCGATCAGTGCGCCGCGGGCGTTTCGCCCGCGACGCGATGGAAGCCGAGCCGCTGCATCACCGGTTCGTCGGTGACGCGCAGCAACAGCGCGTCGCCGGACGCTTCGTGGAAGTGCGGCAGCCACGCCGGCGCCGCGATGACGTCGCCGCGGCGCCATTCGAAGCGCTCGCCATCGACCGTGGTCGCGCCGGATCCCTTGACCGCGGCATAGAGATTGTTCGCCGTAGTGCGATACGGCGCGGTTTTGCCTTTCGGGACAAGCCGCATCATGTGCAGGCCGATCGTGTCCATGGCCGGATTGCCGAGCTCGACCGAGGTGCCGAAATATCCCGTCGGCGTCGGCGCCGCCGCATCGAGGCGCTTGAGCGTCTGGCTCAGCGGGAACACGAACGGCGATTCCTTGGTCGGCGGCGTGCTGTTTGAGGCGTGGGCCTCGCCTGCCTCCTCGGCCGGCTCGAAGAACATCGGCTCCAGGAGCTGCACCAGCGGCACATCGAGGAAGTCGAGCCAGTAGGCGTTGGCGCGGCTGTCGTTGCCGTGACCGTGGCTCGACCAGTTCGGCGTCAGCAGCACATCGCCCGGCTCCATGGCGATCTTGACGCCATCGACCTCGGTATAGGTGCCGGCCTCGGAATCGAGAATGAGGCGCAACGCATTCGGCGTGTGACGGTGCGAGCGCGCCCATTCGCCCGGCATGATCATCTGATACGCCGCCACCATGGTGCGCACCGTGCCGTAGCTGTTGGTCGACGCCGGATTGAATAGAATGAGATTGCGCCGCTCGGCGAGCTCGGTGTTGATCAGCCGGCCGGCGGCGTCGAGGGCGCCGCGCGCCTGCTCGTATTTCCAGTGCGCCGGCGCGAAATGCCTGCGTGGCGCCGGCCACAGCGAGGGCGTCGATTTGGCCCAGCCCGGCGCGATACCGATCCGGCCGAGCTTGCCGTAGAGATCTTCAAGCGTTCCGGATTGGGCGAGTTCGTCTCGGGAGGGAACCTGCATCGGGTGCCTCTAAAAACGGTGGGTGGGTCGAGCGAAGCGAAATCCATCGTCGGGGCGCAGCGGCTGCTTGATGGGTTTCGCTTTGCTCGACCCATCCTACAGCGGGGCCGTACCGCGCACCACGTCGATAACGCGGAGCGGCTCTGCCGGAATGCGGTCGTCGCGCCAGGCGACATGGCCGTCGGGGCGCACCAGCACGAACCGGCGTTCGTAGAGCGCGGCGACGTGCGGCTCGGAAATTGCGCGGAATGCGATCGGCACCCGATGCTTGCGCGCGGCCTCCAAGAGCGGCGCCGCGTCGCCGGCATCGGCGTCAAAGCCGAGCAATACAAAGCCGCGGCCGAACAGGTCGAGGGTCGAGCGGCCGTCGGCCAAATAGGCATGCGGCGCACGGTGGCCCGGGCGCGCGGTCGGCAGGTAAGTGCGCGGATCGTCGGGCGGCGCCGTCCGGCCAACAGATCGGCGAGCCTTCATAGCGATAGCCGAGATGGGCGCCCAGCGTGAACCACTCGCGGCGCATGGTCTCGGAGAATTCGCGGCCGACTTTTTCCCGGGTCGCGGCGCCCTGCGGCGTGTCGTCGAGCAGATCGGGGTGCGGCGGCACCGACAGCATGCGGCGCAGATTGCCGCTCGCCTCGGTGACGTTGCGCGTGCCGATCGGCTGGCGCTCGATCGTGTAGGAATCGAGCAGGCCGTCGCCGCCCCAGCCTTCGAGCACGGCGGCAAGCTTCCACGACAGATCGACCGCGTCCTGGATGCCGGTGTTCATGCCGAAGCCGCCGGTCGGCGACATGACGTGGGCGGCATCGCCGGCGATGAAACCGCGGCCGTTGCGATAGCGCTCGGCGACCAGCTCGCGGCGCACCCACGGCAGCACGCTCAAAATCTCGAAGTCGAAATCGCGGCCGACGGCGCGGCGGATCGCCGCTTCGATCTCGGGCTTGGTGTAGTCGCGCTGCTCGGCGCCGCCGATGATGGAGAAGCGCCACTCGTCGCGACCGTTGATGGCAACGATGGTCGACCAGGTGCCTTCCGGGCCGATGAAGATGTGGCGGTAGGCCTTGCCCTTGTCGTGCAGCGATAGCAGGTGCGGGCAGCGGAAGATGACGTTGGTGGTGTGGGTCAGGATCGGATTGCCTTGCATGGCGATGCCGAGCGTCTCGCGCACGAGGCTACGCGCGCCGTCGCAGCCGACGATGTAGCGCGCCGCGATCTCTTCGCGGGCCCCGGTCTCGGCATTCTCGACCACGGCTCTCGCCGCATCGGCGTTTTGCGAAAACGAGACGAGGCGGGTGCGGTAGCGCAAGGTGACGCCTTTCTGCGCGCCCGCGAAGGCACGCAGGATCGGATCGAACATGTTCTGGGGGCAGCGCTCGCGCCGTTGCGGGCTTTCCTGCGGCGGTGGCGCCTGGCCGATGCCGGGAAAGCGCTCGCGGCCGAGCTCATAGCCGGTCAAGCTGGTCAGATAGATGTTGTCCTGGGCGTAGTCGCGCGGGTAGGGCGAGGTTTCGACCGCCGGCACCAGCCCCCAGCGCCGGCAGAACTCCATGGTGCGGATGCCGACGAGATCCATGCGCGGCTGGTAGATCGAGCCGTCGGTCTGCTCGATCAGCACGCAGGCAATGCCGCGCCAGCCGAGGTCGCCGGCCAGTGCCAGACCGACCGGCCCGCCGCCGACCACGAGCACCGG
>JASHQO010000110.1 GCA_030039105.1 Xanthobacteraceae bacterium | reverse complement strand
CGTGCCAAGGCGCTCGAGGTCGCTGCCGAGCTGTTGCAGACCACGCCCGACGCCCTCGACATCGTCGACGGCGAAGTGGTGCGCCGCGACCGCAGCGGCGGTCCCTCGATCAGCCTCGGCAAGATCGCGCAGAACCTGGCGCCGACGTCGAAATTTCTCGGCGAACGTTCACCGGGGCTGTCGGCCGAAGGCTGGTTCAAGACCGAGCATCAGGTCTACCCCTACGGCAGCCACGTCGCCGTGGTGCGGGTCGACCGCGACACCGGCGGCGTTGACGTCGAGCACTACGCCATCGCCTACGATATCGGCCGCGCCATCAATCCGGCGCTGGTGCAAGGCCAGATCGTCGGCGGCTTCGCCCAAGGGCTCGGTGGCGCGCTGTTCGAGGAATTCACCTTCAGCGACCGCGGCGATCCGCTCGCGGTGACCTTTGCCGACTATCTGCTTCCGGCGATGCACGAGACGCCGACGCCGGACGTTCTGCTGCGCGAGGATTACACCACGCCGCTCAATCCGCTCGGCATCAAGGGCGCCGGCGAAAGCGGCATCACCGGCGTCGGCGCCGCCATCGCCTCCGCCATCGACGACGCCATCGGCATTCCCGGTGCGGTGACCGCGCTGCCGGTGACGCCGCAGCGGCTCAAGGCGCTGCTCGAAAAGCGCGGCGTCACTCCGGCCTGATTTTCGCCGCGGCGATCACCTTGGCCCAGCGCTCGGTCTCTTCGGCGATCAGCATATTGAATTCCGCGGGCGTCATCGGCGCCGGCACGAAGCCGAGCTCGACGAGCTTGGCTTTGATGCCGGGATCGGCGAGCGCGCCATTGATCTTGTCGTTGAGGAAGCCGATCACGTCGGCGGGCGTATCCTTCGGCGCGCCGATGCCGAGCGCGCCGGTCACCTCGAAGCCCGGCACGGTGGCGGCGACGGTCGGCACGTCCGGCAGCACGTCGAGCCGCGTCGCGCCGGTAACGCCGAGCGCGCGGAGCTGGCCGCCGCGGATATAGCCGAGCGAGGACACGATCGGATCGAACATCACTTGCGCCCGGCCGGCGAGCAGATCGCTCTGCGCCTGCATCTCGCCGCGGCCCGGCACATGCACCATGTCGACGCCGGTCACCATCTTGAACCATTCGCCGATCACGTGGGTCAGGTTGCCGGTGCCGGTCGAGGTCATGTTGATCTCGCCCGGGTGCGCTTTGCCATAGGCGATGAACGCGGCCACGGTCTTGGCCGGAAACGCCGGATTCACCTCCATGACGAACGGATTGCGGCCGATGCTGGCAACGCCGGCGATGTCGCGCCGGAAATCGAATTTCAGGTCCTTGTAGAGCGAGGCGTTGATGAAGTTCGGCGAGCCGACCTGCAGCAGCGTGTAGCCGTCGGGCGGCGCGCGCACCGCCGCCTCGGCGGCGATATTGCCGCCGGCGCCGGGCCGGTTCTCGATCAGAAAATTCTGCCCGACGTGCTCCGACAGCCATTGCGCCAGGAGCCGCGCCACCACGTCGGGCGCGCCGCCGGCGTTAAAGCCGATGAGGATGCGCACCGGCCGCGCCGGATAGGATTCCGCGCGCGCAAACGCCGGCAATGCGGCGGCACCCGCCGCCAGTCCGAGAAATTTTCGACGGGCAACGGGCACGGACCCTCGCTTCAGCGCCGCGCAAGCCGCGCGGAGGCTTGAGACCTCCGCGCGTCGGGCGGCAGCAGCGCCGCCACCAACACCGCGACGGCACAAACCTGATGAACGATCGACAGCAGGAGCGGCCGCTCGGCCTGCAAGGTGGCGACGCCGAGCACGGCTTCCAGCGTGAGCAGGAAGAGCAGCAGCAGCGCCCGCGCCGGGAACGCGCGTCGCAGCACGGCGTTCACCGCCGCGACCAATGCCGCGGCCCAAAGGCCGGCTGAAAGCACACGGTGGCAGGCCTGGATCAGGTAGCCGTTCTCCGTGAAATTTCGCCACGCCGGATGGAAGGCGAACAATCGATCGGCGCCCGGCAGCAATTGGCCGTCGTAGCCCGGGAAGCTCGTCCACAGTGGCCCGGCATCGAGCGCTTCGAGCATCGCGCCAAACGCGATCGTGAGCGCGATCGCCGATCCCCACGCCACGCGCGGCATGGCGGCCCCGGCCGGCGCCCGCGCCAGCGCGGCGACGATCAGCACGGCCAAGCCGACGCTGGCGAACGCGACGTCCAACGCGTGACGGTGCTGGCCGAGATTGATGGTGGCGAACAGCCCGGCGTGGTCGGCGAAATAGCGCAGCACGAAATAGCCGATGCCCGCCGCCAGCAAGGCAAGCCAAGGTTTTAGGGCAACGCGGCGCGCGGTGTACGCAGCGCGGCTCAGCAACAACAGCCCGGCGAGAAACAGCGCAACGGCGAGCAGGACGATGCTGGCGATGCGCAGCCACTCCCACCAGTACAGAAACTGATAGATGGTGACCGACTCCATGCCGCCAACCTCGTAGCCGCCGCACAGCGCATAGAGCGGGCTCTGCTGATGCAGCTCGAAGGCGTGCAGCCACGCCGCGCGGCCGAACGGCGGAACGAGCGAAACCTGCGGCGGATATAGAAACCAGGGACCGCGGGTCAGCCGGTTGCCGCCGCCGGAGATGAAGGCGGCGATGCCGAACAACGATGCCGCCGCCAACGCCGCGCGCAGCCACCCGGGCCTGTCGAGCGCCGCGAAACGCCAACCGGCAAGCCATCCGCCGGCGGCAAGCGCCGGCTCATGCAGCGCCGCCGCCGGCGCGTGTTCCGATCGGACCTCGAGCAGCATCGCGTCCCCGCCCTATTTCGCCACGGGGAAAACCTCGTGGCTCGCCATCTGCGAGAAGATGCCGGGCTCGCCGTCGGACTGGAACGAGCCGCCGGCGGCATGGAATTCGTTGTCGATGAAGTTCGCGACAAAGCCGTGCCGCGCGATCTGCATGTGCGGCAGGGTCTGCCAGCTATTGGTCTTCGGGTCGTAGGCCTCGAAAGCCCAGAAGGTGAGCTTGCCCTCGGGGTTCTCGTATTCGCCGCCGGTGACGTAGATCTTGCCGTTGTAGACGTCACCGGCAACGTCGCCGCGCCGCGTCGGCGCACGGCTCTTGTAGGTCCACACGTCGGTCGCCGGATCGTACATTTCGACGAGGTCGGTGACGTCGCTCATGGTGACGAACGGCATGCCGAGCCGGCCGTCGATCGCATAAACCTT
>JASHQO010000109.1 GCA_030039105.1 Xanthobacteraceae bacterium | reverse complement strand
TCCGGCAAAACCTCACCGTGTTCGGCAAGCTCTACGGCGTGCCGGACCTGGCGCAGCGCATCGAGCAGCTCGGCGCCGAGCTCGATCTCACCAATCTGCTCGACCGCCCGACCGGAAAGCTGTCCGACGGGCAAAAGACCCGCGTCGCCCTCGCCAAGGGCCTGATCAACGCGCCGGAACTGCTGCTGCTCGACGAGCCCACCGCCTCGCTCGATCCCGACACTGCCGACTGGGTGCGCGGCCGGCTCGAGCGCTATCGCCGCGAGCGCAACGCCACCATGCTGATCGCGTCCCACAACATGGGCGAGGTAGAGCGGCTGTGCGACCGCGTCATCATCATGAAGCGCGGCCGCATCGAGGACGACGATACGCCGGCGAAGCTTTTGGCGCGCTACGGCCGCCGCACGCTCGAGGAGGTCTTCCTCGACGTCGCTCGCGGCCGGGCCTTCGAGAGCGAGGCGGCGCAATGACGGCGCGCACGGAAAACGCGCTCGATTTCTCGCTGCGGCGCTCGGGCGCCATGATGCTGCGCTATTGGTACCTCTTGCGCTCGTCGTGGCCGCGGCTGCTCGATCTCGTCTACTGGCCGACGGTGCAGATGATCACCTGGGGCTTTCTGCAGTACTACATCATGCAGAACGCCGGCTTCTTCGCCCGCGCCGGCGGCACGTTCATCGGCGCGGTGCTGCTGTGGGATATCCTGTTCCGCGGCCAACTCGGCTTCTCCATCTCGTTCATGGAAGAGATGTGGGCGCGCAACATCGGCAACCTGATGATGAGCCCGCTGCGTCCGTTCGAGTTCATCGTCGCGCTGATGGTGATGAGCGTCGTTCGGCTCGCGGTCGGCGTGATACCGGTGACATTGCTGGCCATCGCCTTCTTCGGCTTCAACCTCTACGGCCTCGGGCTGGCGCTGGCGGCGTTCTTCGTCAATCTGATGCTGACCGGCTGGGCGGTCGGCATCTTCGTGTCGGGGCTGGTGCTGCGCAACGGTCTGGGCGCCGAAAATCTCGCCTGGTCGATCATGTTTCTGTTCATGCCGTTGACCTGCGTCTATTACCCGGTGACGACGCTGCCGGGCTGGCTGCAGCCGGTGTCGTGGGCGCTGCCGCCAACGTACGTGTTCGAGGGCATGCGGGCGCTGCTCATCCAGCACGCCTTCCGCGCCGACCTGATGCTCGACGCGCTGGCGCTCAACGCGGTGTTCTTCACTGCCGGCGTGATCGCCTTCGTCAAGCTGCTGCAGAGTGCCCGCCGCGCCGGAACGCTGCTGCAGGCCGGGGAATAACGGCCCGCCGGCCCCTGCCTGCCCCCTGCCTGCCGCGTGCCCTATGTGCACCGCGAATGGCTGCAAAGCGTTGACCATGGTGGGTAACGAAAACGGAAGCGATCATGCCTATCTTGACGACATGACACAGCATCGTCACAATGCTGCACTGCAGCAAGCCGGGCAAGGGTCATCCATGGCGATCGGGGAGTTTGGCGGCGCGCCTGCCGTGCCGGGCGACAGCACTGCTTTGCTGTCTGCCGCGCCGATGTACTGGTTCTATGAGATGAGCCATGCCGCGCTCAATCCGGCGCGGGCCTGGGCCGATGCCACGCGGCTGTTCTTCAAGAACCCGGTCAACCCGTTGTCCTTCACCACCTTCGGCAGGTCCGTCGCCACCGCCGCCGAATTGTTCGAACGCTCGACGCGCCGCTACGGCCGGCCGGAATGGCGCATCACCTCGACGCTGGTCGGCGGCGAGCGCGTGCCGGTGCACATTTCGACGGTGTGGGAACGGCCGTTCTGCAAGCTCATCCATTTCGAGCGCCTGTTCGAGCACCGGCCGCATCGGCCGCAACCGCGGCTGCTCATCGTCGCGCCGATGTCGGGCCACTTCGCCACGCTGCTGCGCGGCACCGTCGAGGCGTTCCTGCCCACGCACGACGTCTACGTCACCGACTGGGTCGATGCCCGCATGGTGCCGATGACCGAAGGCCGCTTCGATCTCGACGATTACATCGACTACGTCATCTCGATCTTCCATGCGCTCGACGGCGACACCCACGTCGTCGCGGTGTGCCAGCCGGCCGTGCCGGTGATGGCTGCGGCGGCGCTGATGGAAGCCGACGACGATCCCTACGTGCCGCTGTCGATGACGCTGATGGGCGGCCCGATCGACACGCGGGTCAATCCGACGGCGGTGAATACGCTGGCCGAACATCGCGGCACCGACTGGTTCCGCAGCCACGTCATCACCAAGGTGCCGTTCCCCAATCCGGGCTTCATGCGCGACGTCTATCCGGGCTTTCTGCAGCTCAACGGCTTCGTCAGCATGAACCTCGAGCGCCACATCGAGGCGCACAAGCAGCTATTCCTCAATCTGGTGAAGGGCGACGGCGATTCCGCCGGCAAGCATAAGGAATTCTACGACGAATATCTGGCGGTGATGGATCTCGCCGCGGAATATTATCTGCAGACCGTCGAGACCGTTTTCGTGCGCCATGCCTTGCCGCTCGGCCAGATGACCCATCGCGGCCGGCCGGTCGACCTCAGCAAGATCAAGCGCGTCGCGCTGCTCACGGTCGAAGGCGAGCACGACGACATTTCCGGCGTCGGCCAGACCGAGGCGGCACACGCGCTGTGCGTCAACATCCCGCCGGACCGCCAAGCGCACTGGCTGCAGCCGGGCGTCGGCCATTACGGCGTGTTCAACGGCTCGCGCTTCCGTGCCGAAATCGCGCCGCGCATCGCCGATTTCGTGCTGACCATGGGGCACTCGGCGCGCACCCACAACGGCAGCGGCAAGCGCCGCGCCAGCAACGGCGCGATGCTGCAGCGGGTCTGAGCGGCTTCGCGCATCCGAGCGAATCAGGCACTATCCGCCCCAGGTTTTCAGGCCTGGATGACGAACCATGCCGTGGCGTGCGCTGCTCTATCGCCGCCCCACCGAGCCGCGGACGATCGAGATCGTCTTCGACCGATCGGTCTATCTGGTGCAGTTGCGCCGGCACCGCCAGGCGCGGCGCTACACGTTGCGCATCCAGGCGACGACGCGCGACGTCGTCCTCACCATCCCGCCGCGCGGCACGCTGAAAGAGGCCGGCGAATTCGCCCGCCAGCACGGCGGCTGGATCGCGGCGCGGCTCGGCCGATTGCCGGAAGCGGCACCGTTCGCCGACGGCGCCGTGGTGCCGTTGCGCGGCGAGCCGCACCGCATCGTGCACCGTCACTGTAGGCGCGGCACGGTATGGACGGAAGTCGGCCCCGGCGGCGGGTGCCTGCTGTGCGTCGCCGGCGATGCCCCGCATATCGACCGGCGCGTCGGCGATTTCCTGCGCCGCGAGGCCAAGCGCGACCTCGAAGCGGCCAGCCGGCAATTCGCGCAATCTCTCGGCGTCGGCATCAAGCGCGTCGCGGTGCGCGATCAATCGAGCCGCTGGGGCTCCTGCTCGACCTCCGGCGTGCTGTCGTTTTCCTGGCGGCTGATCCTGGCGCCGCGCCACGTGCTCACTTATCTCGCCGCCCACGAAGCGGCGCATCTCATCGAGATGAACCACTCGCCGCGGTTCTGGCGACTGGTGGAGCGCATCTGCCCGGATCACGAGCGCGCCAAGGCCTGGCTCGACGCCCACGGCTCGGACTTGCACCGCTACGGTTGGCCGACCCGCACCGCCACCTGACAGCGTCAATGCGCGCGATTGGTCGTCGCCGTCACCAGCGGCGCCGACGCCGAATGGGCGTCGAGCGACAGCTTGGTGGCGACGAGAACGAGCGTCGCGGCGAGCAATAGGCGCAGTGCTTTCTCCGGCACATGGGCGACCGTATAGCTGCCGAGCACGATGCCCGGCACGGATCCCAGCAGCAGCGGGACCAGCAACGCCCAGTCGATCGAACCGAGCCACCAGTGGCCGATGCCGGCGGCAAGCGTCAGCGGCACCGCGTGCGCGATATCGGAGCCGATGATGCGCGCCGTCGGCAGGTGCGGGTAGAGCAGGAGCAGCGCGGTGACGCCGATGGCGCCGGCGCCGACCGATGAGATCGAGACCAGCACGCCGAGTGCCGCGCCGACGACGACCGTCAGGGCATCGACCTGGGCCGGCGTGAGCTTGGCGAGCCGGGCGGTGTAGCGCGCGATGATGCGGTCGCGGAACACGAGCGTCAGCGCGGTGACGAACAGCGCCACGGTCAGCGCGCCGGCGATCAGCTCATGCGCCATGGCGCCGTTGAGGTTGATGAAGCTCAGGCCCCAGATGGTCAGCACGGTCATCGGCACGCTGCCGGTCGCCAGATGCCGCACCACGCGCCAGTCGACGGTGCGGTTATAGCCGTGCACCAGGCTGCCGGCGGTCTTGGTGGCGGCGGCGTAGAGCAGATCGGTGCCGACCGCGGTGGCGGGGTGGATGCCGAACAGCAAGATCAGGATCGGCGTCATCAGCGCGCCGCCGCCGACGCCGGTCAGGCCGACCAGGAGGCCGACCGTGAAGCCGGCCACGGTATAAAACGGCTGCAGCGAGTGGATCGCGTTCATGCCGTGGTGGCCTCGCCGCGGTGCACCATAATCGTCAGCATTGCCATGCCGTCACCCGGCCCGATGCGGTTTGAAAGTTGCGCGAGGTAGAGCCGCCCATGCACGAAAACCGATCGTGGCCCAAGCGTGACAAGTCGTGCAAGGGCGGTTTGTTCCGGACGCCGAACGAGTTTTTTCGGGTTCGCCCAGCGCATAACGTGCGTGTGACCCTCGCGCATACGAGAGAGTGCAAAACCGAGCCGTTGGGTCGCGAGCCCCCGCGCGTTTTGACGCGGCCAAATACACTAAACCGTGATCCGCGTTGTAACTGCGGCCGGCACGACTATCTATGCGTTATTAGGCCGACCGGGCGGCTCCCCCATCCCCCGACACCCCGCCGCCCGGCCCAATAAGCCTATGTAGTGAGGCAACACCTTGAGAACCCCAAGCGCGTACCCTGCTTGGGGTTCTTTTTTATGGCAACGTCCTCTGGCCTGTGGGTAACCCCTCGGCTCGCCGCGATTTCCCGAAAAAACTGCAAGCCTGCTGGCAACGTCCTGGCATTTCGGTAGCGTAAAGCCGCTGCACGACTGCAAGGAGACTGCGCCATGGCCAAGCCAAGCGGCAAAGCCGGCAAGAAAGCCGGCGGCACCAGACCGCGCGGCAGCGCTGCGGCCGGCGACGACACCGAGGTCATCGCGCTGAAGCTGCCGGCGGTGCCGCTGTCGCCGGAGATGGCCGCCTATTTCGGCAAGTGCGAAGAGAAGCTCGGCTTCGTGCCCAACGTGCTCAAGGCCTACGGCTTCGACATGGCAAAGCTGTCCGGCTTTGTCGCCATGTACAACGACTTGATGCTGGCGCCGTCGGGCCTGAGCAAGCTCGAGCGCGAGATGATCGCGGTCGCGGTGTCGTCGCATAATCGCTGTTATTATTGCCTGGTGGCGCATGGTGCCGCGGTGCGGCAATTGTCCGGCGATCCGGTGCTCGGCGAATTGATGGTGATGAACTATCGTGCCGCGCGCCTGTCGAAACGCGAGCGCGCCATGCTGGATTTTGCCGTCAAGCTGACCGCCGAGTCGTGGCGCGTCGAGGAGGACGACCGTGAAGCGCTGCGCCGCCAAGGTTTCAGCGACCGCGACATCTGGGACATCGCTGCGGTCGCCGGCTTCTTCAACATGACGAACCGCGTGGCATCGGCCACCGACATGCGGCCGAACAGCGTCTACCACGGCCGGAACCGGTAAAAATTTGCGGACGACTCGGGGCGGACCGCTTATCATGATCGCACGCTCGTAAACGCAAGCTGGGGGCTTACGATGCAGGCAGGTCTTCGACGAGGCGCCACGGCAGCGGCGCTGGTGCTGCTGACGACCGCCAATGGCGTTGCCGCGGCGGAAAAGATGGCGCCGGGCGACATTCAGTCGACGTTCTTCAACGGCCAGCCGTTCACCGCGTCGACGCCGTCGAACGTCAAGTTCAAGATGACGTTCTCCGCCGACGGCAAGATGAAGCGTCAGCCGATGGGAACGGGACCCAGGGGCGAAGGCACCTGGAAGCTGTCGAAGGACGGCTTCTGCACCACCTGGAGCGGCTCGACCTTGAGCAACTGCTTCACGGTGGTGAGTGCCGGCGAGAACAAGTGGTCGGTGATGAAGGGTTCGAGCGTGGCGGCGGTCTGGACCAAATAGTCTTTACGCATGCGCTGAGAGGTCGCGAATGGTCGGCTGCTCGCCGGTAAGCGGGTTTGCCGGATCCCAGGCATAGCGCAAGGTCTCGAAGCGCATGGCGCGGGCGTCGATCATGAGAAGCCGCCCGACCAAGCCTTCGCCGAAGCCGACGATCTCGCGGATGACTTCGAGCGCCGCCATGGAGCCGACGACGCCGGCCAGCGCGCCAAGGACTCCGACCTCGGCGCAGGTGGGAACGGTGCCGGGCGGCGGCGGTTCGGGAAACAGGCAGCGATAGGTCGGGTTCGGCGTGCCGTCGGCGCCGCGCTCGTGGGCGCGGATCGTGGTGAGCGTGGCGTCGAAGGTGCCGAGCGCCGCCGTGATCAGCGGCTTTCCGG
>JASHQO010000001.1 GCA_030039105.1 Xanthobacteraceae bacterium | reverse complement strand
AGCGCATCATCGAGGCGATCGCCGAGCGCATGAAGCTCGACCCCAAGCAGGTGATGATCACCATTCACAAATACGGCAACACCACCGCGGCGACGATCCCGCTGTGCCTGTGGGACTACGAGAGCAAGCTCAAGACCGGCGACCGCATGATCCTCGCCGCCTTCGGCGGCGGCTTTACCTGGGGCGGCGTTTATCTGACCTGGGCCTATGATCGAGCGGGACGCCCGCCGCCCTAAGGGCGGGAGATGTTAATGGCTGGATGCGCCGATCGTCGCGCGCGGCGCCCGCGACCGGCGTCAGGAAAATAGAGGCTACTTCCGCTTCGACATCGGCTGATAGTCGCGCCGCGGCGAGCCGGTATAGAGCTGGCGCGGCCGGCCGAGCTTCTGGTGCGGGTCCTCGATCATCTCCTTCCACTGCGCGATCCAGCCGACGGTGCGGGCGAGCGCGAACAGCACCGTGAACATCGCGGTCGGGAAGCCCATCGCGCGCAAGGTGATGCCGGAATAGAAATCGACGTTGGGGTAGAGCTTCTTCTCGATGAAATAGTCGTCGTGCAGCGCGATGCGCTCGAGCTCGATGGCGATGTCGAGCAGGGGATCGTTGAGGCCGAGCTCGTTGAGCACCTCGTGGCAGGTCTTCTGCATCAGCTTGGCGCGCGGATCGTAGTTTTTATAGACGCGGTGGCCGAAACCCATCAGGCGGAAGGAATCTTTGGGGTCTTTCGCTTTCTTGACGAATTCCGGGATGCGGTCGACGGAGCCAATCTCGCCGAGCATCTTCAGCGCCGCCTCGTTGGCGCCGCCGTGGGCCGGGCCCCAGAGGCAGGCGATGCCGGCGGCGATACAGGCGAACGGGTTGGCGCCGGTCGAGCCGGCAAGCCGCACCGTCGAGGTCGAGGCGTTCTGCTCGTGGTCGGCGTGCAAGGTGAAGATGCGGTCCATGGCGCGGGCGATGACGGGGTTGGCCCTGTACTCCTCGCACGGCACCGCAAAGCACATGCGCAGGAAGTTCGACGCATAGTCGAGTTTGTTGTTTGGGTACATGAACGGCTGGCCGATTGAATATTTGTAGGCCATCGCCGCCAGCGTCGGCATTTTCGCAATCATGCGGATCGAGGCGATCATGCGCTGCTGCGGATCGGTGATGTCGGTGGAGTCGTGGTAGAACGCCGATAGCGCGCCGACCGAGCCGACCATCACCGCCATGGGATGCGCGTCGCGCCGGAAGCCCTGGAAGAAGCGGCTCATCTGCTCGTGCACCATCGTGTGATGGATCACGCGGTCGACAAAATCGGCTTTTTGCCCGGCCGTCGGCAACTCGCCGTAGAGCAGGAGATAGCAGGTCTCGAGGAAGTCACCGTGCTCGGCCAGGTCTTCGATGGGATAGCCGCGATAGAGCAGGACGCCCTTGTCGCCGTCGATATAGGTAATCTTGGATTCGCAGGAGCCGGTCGAGGTGAAGCCGGGGTCGTAGGTGAAGATGCCGGCCTCGGCGTAGAGCTTGGAGATATCGATCACGTCGGGGCCGATGGTCCCGTCGTAGATCGGGAACGAATAGTTCTTATCGCCGACTTTCAGCGTACCGGTCTTGATGTTGGCGCCGGATTTAGCGTCCATGATCGTATCCTCAAGGTGGGTGACGGCCGAAGCGGCAGGTCGCAGGCAGTGCTCAATGCAGCGGCATCCAGTCCGGCTCTAATGGCCTATCGTAACAAGGTGTGCACTGCAAGATAGTAGCCGTGTGGCACGGCTGCACGACGTAAACTGCCGTTTACCGGGCGCTCTGGGAGCCGGCCTGATCTGCAACGCGCGCGAGGCTCTCGGCTTTGCCGAGCACGGTCAGCACCTCGAAGATCCCGGGCGAGGTGGTACGGCCGGTGAGCGCGGCGCGCAGCGGCTGCGCCACTGCGCCAAGCTTGGCGCCCTTGCGTTCGGCGAAGGCGCGCACTGCGTGCTCGGTCGCTTCCGGCGTCCAGGGCTCGACCTTGGCCAATTCCGTGGAGATGTCGATCAGGACCCCCTTGGCGTCAGGGGTCAGCAAAGCAGCCGCCTTGTCGTCCAGGGGGATCGGCCGATCAGCCAGGAGAAAATGAGCGCCATCAATAAGATCGATCAAGGTCTTGGCGCGCTCCTTCAAGCTTGGCATGGACTGTAGCCATTGCGCGCGCACGTGCGGTGTCAGCTTCGCAGCGAGCGCGGCACCGTCCGGCAGATAGAGCAGGAAGCGGTCGACGGCGGCGAGCAGGTCGGCGTCCGGCGTCTGCCGGATGTAGTGGGCGTTGAGGCTTTCGAGCTTGGCAAAATCGAACCGCGCCGGCGAGCGGCCGATCTGCGGCAGGTCGAAGGCGGCGATCATCTCCTCGGTGGAGAAGATTTCCTGGTCGCCGTGGCTCCAGCCGAGCCGGACCAGGTAGTTGCGCAGCGCCACCGGCAGGTAGCCCATGGCCCGGTAGGCGTCGACGCCAAGCGCGCCATGGCGCTTCGACAGCTTTGAGCCGTCGGGACCGTGAATCAGCGGGATATGCGCCATCATCGGTACCGGCCAGCCGAGCGCGTCGTAGATCTGCTTCTGCCGCGCCGCGTTGGTGAGGTGATCGTCACCGCGAATGATGTGGGTGATGGCCATGTCGTGGTCGTCGACCACCACGGCCAGCATGTAGGTCGGCGTGCCGTCGGAGCGCAGAAGAACGAGATCGTCGAGGTTCTCGTTCTGCCAGATCACGCGGCCTTGCACTTGGTCCTCGATCACGGTCTCGCCGGTGAGCGGCGCCTTGAGCCGGATCGCCGGCTTGACGCCGGGCGGCGCCTCGCGCGGATCGCGGTCACGCCAGCGGCCATCGTAGAGCTTCGCCCGGCCTTGCGCCCGCGCCGCCTCGCGCATTTGCGCGAGCTCCTCGGGGCTGGCGTAGCAGGGATAGGCATTGCCCGCGGCCAGAAGCTGCTCGACCACCTCGCGGTGCCGCGCAGCGCGGGCGAATTGATAGACCGCGTCGCCGTCCCATTCGATGCCGAGCCAGTTGAGCCCGTCGAGGATGGCGTCGATGGCGGCCTGCGTCGAGCGCTCGCGATCGGTGTCCTCGATCCGCAGCAGCATCTTGCCGCCGCGGCCGCGGGCATAGAGCCAGTTGAACAGCGCGGTGCGGGCGCCGCCGATATGCAAGAACCCGGTGGGCGAGGGGGCAAAACGGGTAACGACGGTCATCGCACTCCAAAATCTCTAAAGCGGCGTCCGTGTAGCACAATCGGGTGAGAAATAAAGTCAATCGCCTCAGGTTTCCCCTCCGGGCTTGACGCCCGCGGCCTTCTTGTCCAATCCGGGGCGCCAACGCATCTATGCCTTGGAATCGACGCGCTGACCGGCTTTTTCGGTGGCGCCCTATTGGATTGATCGATGACGGTCGCTGAAACAACCGTAAAGGAGCCCGTTCGCGAAGCGGGCCAGGATTTCATCCGCGACATCGTGCGCGCCGAAGTATTGGCCATTGGCTGTCCGGGGCAGACGGCAAAGACAGGCTAAGGATTATGGATAAACCTGAATTCGATCTGAAGACGGACCTGGTTAGCGACTCAGTCACAAATTTCGCGGTCGGCTTTGTCGAAATTCAAATCGATGATCGCAAAGAACAGGGCGTTTCTGCGGGATCGGGAACATTCGTATCAATTAGATCGATTCATGGAATTCTAACGGCGGCACATGTCCTTGAGGCTTTGCCGCAAAATGGGCCTGTCGGGCTCGCTCTCAATTATACGGACGCGTCAAAGTTCAGGCGTCTGGTTATTGAAATGGAGCATACGCAACGAGTCTTGCTCGGAGGCAAGGCATCGGGAGAGAAGGGGCCAGATCTAGGCTTTTTGCGCCTTTTTGAAGCCGACATAGGCAAAATTAACGCCCTAGCCGCTTTCTACAATCTGTCGCGGAGGGAATACGTCGCCCTTGCAGAAGTGAGGTCCGCGCCGAACTATGTTGATGCGATCGCGGGGATAGTTGACGAGCACACCATACAACTTCCTCAGACTAACCCGCGCGTTAGTCAAACGCACTTTGTCTCGATCTTCGTTGACGGGTTAAGTGACCCAACCGTGAACGATACGGGATTTGATGTATTTGATTTCGAACCGACGCCCCGGCCAAACTTTGATTTACCTTCCGACTATCGGGGGGTCAGCGGTGGAGCCGTTTGGCGGTTCGACATTGATTTGAAGAGCGCACCCCCAAAGGTCGTTCAGAAGGTATTGCTTGGCGTTCCTTTCCACCAGTCGGATTTGAAGGATGGAAAGAGGATCATCACTTGCCACGGCCCTCGTAGTATTTATGCCCGGCTGTTTGACAAGATACGAGAGCAGTGGCCGGCAGAAAGCGGCCCTGGATCGGATTTTATCCGTGATATCGTCCAGGAGGATTTGCTTTCGGGGCGACGCAAGACCGTGGTCACGCGCTTTCCGCCGGAGCCGAACGGCTACCTGCATATCGGCCACGCCAAGTCGATCTGTCTCAATTTCGGCATTGCCGAGGAGTTCGGCGGCCATTGCAATCTGCGCTACGACGACACCAACCCGACCAAGGAGTCCCAGGAATATATCGACGCCATCGAGCGTGACGTGCACTGGCTCGGCTTCGACTGGGACAAGAACCTGTTTCATGCCTCCGATTATTTCGAGCAGCTTTACGCTTGGGCCGAGGATTTGATCCGCGCCGGCAAGGCCTATGTGGACGACCAGACCCAGGAGGCGATGCGGGCGGCGCGCGGCACCTTGACCGAGCCGGGCAGCAACAGCCCGTTCCGCGACCGCGGCGTTGCGGAAAATCTCGACCTGTTCCGCCGCATGCGCTCGGGCGAGTTTGCGAACGGCGCCCGCGTGCTGCGCGCCAAGATCGATATGGCGTCGGGCAATATCAACCTGCGCGATCCGGTGCTCTACCGCATCCTGCATGCCGAGCATCCGCGCACCGGCATGACCTGGAAGATCTATCCGAGCTATGACTTTGCCCACGGCCAGTCCGACGCCATCGAGGGCATTACCCACTCGATCTGCACGCTCGAATTCGAGGACCATCGGCCCTTGTACGATTGGTTCATCCAAAACCTGCCGGTGCCGTCACAGCCGCACCAATACGAGTTCGCCCGCCTCAATCTGACCTACACCATCCTGTCGAAGCGCGTGCTCACCGAGCTCGTGCGCGGCGGCCACGTCTCGGGCTGGGACGATCCGCGCATGCCGACGCTGGCCGGCTTGCGCCGCCGCGGCGTGCCGCCGGCCGCGATCCGCGATTTCGTCAAGCGCATCGGCGTCGCCAAGGCCAACAGCGTAGTCGACATGGCGATGCTGGAATTCTCCATCCGCGAACACCTCAACAAGACCGCGCCGCGGCGCATGGCGGTGCTGCGCCCGCTCAAGGTGGTGATCGAGAATTATCCGCAAGGCCAGAGCGAGGAGGTCGAGGCCGCCAATCATCCGGAGGATGCCGCCGCCGGCGCGCGACGCATCCGGTTCGGCCGCGAGCTCTTCATCGAGCGCGACGATTTCATGGAGAACCCGCCGAAGAAATTCTTCCGGCTGTCGCCGGGTGCCGAGGTTCGCTTGCGCTACGCCTATTTCATCACCTGCCGCGAGATGGTGAAGAACGCAGCCGGCGAGGTGGTCGAGCTGCGCTGCACCTACGATCCGGCCACCAGGGGCGGCAACGCCCCCGATGGCCGCAAAGTGAAGGCGACCATGCACTGGGTATCGGCGGACGCGTCAGTTCCCGCCGAAGTGCGCCTCTACAATCCGCTGTTCGCGCGAGCCGATCCGGACGCGGCGAATTTTGCCGCCGACATCAACCCAAACTCGCTCGAAGTATTGCGCGATGCCCGTGTCGAGCCGGCGCTCGCCGGTCGCGATTCGAACCATGCGGTGCAATTCGAGCGTCTAGGCTATTTCTGCCGCGATCCGGACTCGACGTCCGAGCGGCCGGTGTTCAACCGCACGGTCGGCTTGCGCGACACCTGGGCCAAGGTATCCGGCAGCGGTTCGTGACGCTCCGCGCCGCTCAGGCGATGTCCCCAGCCGTTCACAACCGCCTCGCCAGCGCGCTCACGCCTCGGTAGCATGGCCCCGGTGGGTGGCGTGCTGCGGGGCGTGCAGTGGCGCAGGATGCAGTAGGAGAAGGTCGCGCCGTCAATGGCGCGCGCAGCCGGACGCGGACGTGGCCGGCGCGTGCCTCTTGGCCAATTCCTTGGCCGGCGGCAGGCATTCGCCCGGGCGTCTGGCCGCCGCTGTCCGATTTCGGCCTGGCAACGCGGCTTCGGCTCTGGCTCGCCGAGGAAGTCGCCGTGGACCGGCTATTGCCGTGGCTCGCGGTGGCCTACGGTTTCGGCATCGTCATCTACTTCACCGCGGAGCGCGAGCCGGCGATCTGGGCGGCGGCGATCTTGGCTGGCGGCTGCGCCATCGGCGCCGTGCTGTCGCGCCGGCACGCGACGGCCTTTCTGGCTCTGCTCTTCGCCTGCGCCACGACCGCGGGTTTTGCGGTCGCCACCTGGAAGACTGCTTCGATCGTCCACCCGGTCCTGCGCTACCCGGCGTCGGGCGTGACCGTCGCCGGCTTCGTCGAGCTGCGCGAGGAGAGCCAGCACACCGACCGCATGGTGATCCGTGTCGACCGCATCGACGGCGGCCGCATCGAGCAAAAGCCACAGCGGGTGCGGCTCTCGGTCAAGCGCGGCATGGCGCCGGCGCCAGGCTCCTATGTCGAGGTCAAGGCGCTGCTCGAGCCGCCGCTGCAGCCGCTGCTGCCCGGATCCTACGACTTCGCGCGCGATCTTTACTTCCAGCAGATCGGCGCCTCGGGCTTCGTGCGCGGCGCCGTCAAGATCGTCGCGTCGCCGTCCACCGCCGGGCCGCTGCAGCGGGCCAACGCCGTGGTGCAACGCATGCGCGACGCCATCGACGTCCACGTCCGCAGCGTGCTCACCGGCGACACCGGGGCCATCGCCGCCATGCTGCTCAACGGCCGGCGCGACGTGATCTCCGAGAACCTTTACAACGCCCTGTTCATTTCTGGCGTCGGCCACGTGCTGTCGATCTCCGGCTATCACATGGCGGTGGTCGCCGGCGTAGTGTTCTTTATCCTCCGTGGCCTGCTCGCGCTGATTCCGGGGCTTGCCGACCGGGCGCCGATCAAGAAATGGGCGGCGTTCGGCGCATTGATTGCGACCACCTTCTATCTCGTGCTGTCCGGCGCCGAAGTGGCGACGCAGCGATCGTACTTGATGATCGCGATCGTCCTGATCGGCGTCATGCTCGACCGGCCGGCGCTGACCATCCGCACGCTGACCGTGGCCGCGCTGATCGTGCTGTTCCTGGCGCCGCAATCGGTCGTGCATCCGAGCTTTCAGATGTCGTTCGCCGCGACCTTGGCGCTGGTCGCGGCCTACGATCGCGGCGTGCCGCGGCTCAAAGCCGGCCGCGACAGCGCGCTTGGCACCCGCGCCGCGCTGTGGGGTTTTAACGAGATCGCGAGCCTGCTCATCGCGTCTTTGGTCGCCGGGCTCGCCACCACGCCGTACGCCGCCTACCACTTCCACCGCATGGCGCCGTATGGGGTGATCGCCAACCTGCTGGCCATGCCGGTGGTCTCGGCCTGGGTCATGCCGATGGGACTGCTCGGGCTCCTCGCCATCCCGTTCGGTTTCGACGCCGAGTTCTGGCGGCAGATGGGCTACGGCATCGACTGGATGAATACGGTGTCGCTGTGGGTGGCGAGCCTGCCCGGCGCGGTGGGTCGCGTTCCGAGCTTTGGCACCGGCCCGCTGCTGCTGGCGACTGCGGGCCTGCTGGTGATCGGCCTCTTCAAGACGCCGCTGCGCTGGAGCGGCATCGCCCTGGTGCTGCTTGCTGCAGGGTTGGCAGCCGGCACGCCGCGGCCGGACGTTTTGTTGTCAGCCGACGGCCGGATCTTCGCCGTGCGCGGCGCCGACGGCGGGCTCGCCGTGCATCACTCGGGCGGCGACACTTTCGCCATCAAGGAATGGCTCGCCGCCGATGCCGACGCGCGCGATTATCACGACCGCACGCTGGGGCGGGGCATCGCCTGCGATCCGTCCGGCTGCATCGGCCGTCTCGGCGACGGCAGCCTCGTTGCCTACGACATCGTGGCGGACGCCTTCGCCGAAGATTGCGTCCGGGCCGCTTTGATTCTAGCGGCTCGCGACGCGCCGCCGGGCTGCGCGGCGCAAACGATCGGACGGGCAATCTGGCGCGAACGCGGCGCGCTGGCGCTGCGCCGCAGCGGCACCGGCTTTGCGATCGAGGCCGCGCGACCGCCGAATTTCGACCGGCCGTGGGCGCCGGCACAACAACGCGCGACCGATGGTGCCGCAATCGTGTCGTTTCCGGCAGCGCAATCGCATGCGCCATCACATGACGCTACGCCGAAACCAGAAGATATCGAAGCCGATCAGTAGCGCCGGAACAATCCGACAAGCTTGCCCTGAATACGCACCCTGTTGGGCGGCAAGATGCGCACCTCGTAGGCGGTGTTGGCGGGCTCGAGCGCGATCGAGGCGCCGCGGCGGCGGAAGCGTTTGAGGGTGGCCTCCTCGTCGTCGATCAGGGCGACGACGATATCGCCGGTATCGGCGCCGTCGCTGCGCTTGAGCAGTGCGATATCGCCGTCGAGAATGCCGGCTTCGATCATCGAATCGCCGCGCACTTCCAGCGCAAAATGCTCGCCCGACGTCAACATTTCCGGCGGCATGTTGATGGTGTGGCTGCGGGTCTGGATCGCCTCAACCGGCGTGCCGGCGGCGATGCGGCCCATCACCGGCACGGCAACCGGACGGCCGCCATCGTCCTCGGATGCGGCGCGCACCCTGCCGAGATTGCCTTCGATGACGCTCGGGGTGAAGCCGCGGCTGCGGCCCGAGCCGATGCCATGGGCAACCGATTCGGGGAGCTTGATCACCTCGATCGCCCGCGCCCGGTTCGGCAGGCGGCGGATGAAGCCGCGCTCCTCGAGCGCGGTTATCAAGCGGTGAATGCCGGACTTCGAGCGCAGGTCGAGCGCATCCTTCATCTCGTCAAAGGAGGGCGGCACGCCGGCCTCCTTGAGTCGCTCATGGATAAAACGTAACAGCTCGGCTTGCTTGCGCGTGAGCATCGGCGCTCCCTCTTCTGCCGGCCGGCCGCGAAGGACTCAGCCGAAACAAAGCATGAACGGACACTATCCGTTCGATATGTGTTCCGCAACCATTTAATTTGAAGTGAAGAAATCGAGTAGCAAGGCAAACCGCCGCTTAACGTTCGAATTTAACGCTCCACGGCGCGCGACGGCGCTCGTCGAAACGCGATTTAAGTCTTTCAGATTACAGATAAATCTGATGAGCGCACCGCGCTTCTCCAGCGTTGGCGCTTGAATGCGCTGCAATGCGCCGTCGTGCAGCGGCCGACTGCGACCTGAACATCGCCAGGGCAATTGCGATCCATTTCGCGGCGAAGCAGAGCTAAAGCCGCGAATCGATATCACAGTGGCGGCAGGATTTTCGAATTCCGCCGACTGGTGCCGACCTGCAACAGACTTGAGATCGCCGCTCCTTTATCATCCACAACGAGTCTTGATGGTATTTCGGTCACTTAGACGGGGATCCCGATGAAAGTCCTACTCGCCGCCGCGGCATTGGCCGGCGTGGCGCTGTTGCCCGGTACTGCCAGCGCAGCCGACTTGCCGGCGCCAGCGCCGGCCCCAGCCTACAAGGCGCCGGCGATGGTGCCGCCGGCCTATAGCTGGACCGGCTTCTATCTGAACGCCGGCGGCGGCTATGGCGAGTGGACTGCCGATACGCAGACGATCATTGCCCCCGGTGCTCCCGGTGCCGGTGGCTGCGTTGCTTGTGTCGATCAGTTACAAAGCGGCAGAGGCTGGATGGCCACGGCTGGCGGCGGCTTCGATCTTCAGTTCGGTGGCCCGACCATTCTCGGCTGGACCCCTCAGCTCCTGGTTGGGCTCATGGGCGACTACAACTATTCGGGCATCAAAGGCACGATCCAAGATCAGTTTAATTTCATTACAGGCAGCATCACAGAAAGATCGAGTTGGGCGGTCGGCGGCCGCGTCGGCCTGATCGTGTTCCCGCAGTTTCTTACCTACACGAATGCCGGCTACACCAATTCTCATTTCAGCCAGGCGAACATGGTGTTTTCCGGCACCGGTGTGCCGACAAATTCCAGCACGCCCGCGTTCAATGTGGGCGGTTGGTTTCTTGGCGGTGGCACCGAAACGACGTTAGCGCCGCTCTTGCCGGCGGGTTGGTTCCTGCGCAGCGAATATCGCTACGCATATTATGGCACCAAGACTTTGTCCGACAGGTGCCCCGGCCCTACCGGCGTGAGTGCCGCCTGTGGCATTGTTAATCCGGGACCCTCGATTAATTTCCACCCAACGGAACAGACGCTGACCACGTCGCTGATCTACAAATTCAACTGGCAATAGCTTCTTGGGGAGTCGGGGACGACGGCCCGGGACGAAAAGTCCCGGGCTTTTCCTTTTGCTGCGAATGCTCGCGGCTTAAGGATCCAAGCGGACGATCGTGCACGGCTCGCCGGCTTTCGCCGGTGGCGCAAACGGCGCCCGGATCACGAGACAGCCGGATTTTGCCAGCGGCGCCATCATCGAGGAGTCCTGAGTGGGGAAGGCGGTTGCGATCGGTCCGTTTGGACTGTCGATCAGGATCGCGCGCAAATAATCGGCGCGCTCGTCGTTCTCCGGCAGGTCGCTGCCGAGGGTCGCGGTCGCGGTCGGCGCCACCAGATCTTCGCGTCCGGAGAGCTTTCGGATCAGCGGTACCAGGAACAGCACCGCGCACACGTAAGACGACACCGGATTGCCTGGCAGGCCGAGCACCTGCATGGCGCCGATCCGGCCGTGCATCAGCGGCCGGCCCGGCCGCATCGCGATCTTCCAGAACGACAGCGTCATGCCTTCGGCAGCAAAGGCCTTCTGCACCAGATCGTGCTCGCCGACCGAGGCGCCGCCGGTGGTCACCAGAATGTCGGCTTCGAGATCGACGGCGCGGCGCACCGCGTCGATGGTGTCGTCGAGCTTGTCCGGGACGACGCCGAGGTCGGCGACGGCGGCGCCTTCGGCGCGAATAAGCGCCGAGAGCGCAAAGCCGTTGGAATAAACGATCTGGCCCGGGCCGGGCTCCGTGCCGGGCGGCACCAGCTCGTCGCCGGTGGCGAACAATGCGACCTTCGGCTGGCGGTGCACCGGGATGAGCGGATGGTTCATGCCGGCGGCGAGCGCCAGGTCGCGTGCGGTGAGGCGGTGCCCCTTGGCAAGCAGGGCGTCGCCGGCACGGAAATCCAGGCCTTGCGGCCGCACATTGCGTCCCTTCGCGGTCGCTTTCTGCACCTCGACGACGGCGCCGTCGCGCTTAGTGTGCTCCTGGATGACCACCGTATCGGCGCCGGTCGGCACGAAGCCGCCGGTAAAAATGCGTGCCGCTTCACCGGCGCCGATCGAAGCGTTGAAGGGGCGACCCGCCGCCACTTCGCCGACGACGATCAGGCGTGCCGGCACGTTGGCAACATCGCTGGCGCGCACCGCATAACCGTCCATGGCGGAAACGTCGGCCGGCGGTTGGGTGCGGCGGGCCTTGAGGCCATAGGCGAGCACGCGGCCGCCGGCTTCCTCGATCGGCACTTCGTCGGCCGGCAGCGCCGCCGCATTCGCCAGCACGTGACCGAGCGCTTCTGCGACAGAGATCAACGCCACTTCAATTACTCCCGCGCGCGATAGTACCCGCTGCGGCCGCCGCTCTTCTCCACGAGCCGGATGCCCTCGATGCGCATGCCGCGCTCCACCGCCTTCACCATATCGTAGATGGTCAGGCAAGCGATCGACACTGCAGTCAGCGCTTCCATTTCGACGCCAGTTTGTCCGGCCACCTTGACCCGCGCGGTGACGGCCACGCCTGGCAGTTTGACGTCCGGCGTCACATCGACCTCGACTTGCGATAGCGCCAGGGGATGGCATAGCGGGATCAATTCGTGGGTGCGCTTGGCCGCCATGATGCCGGCGATGCGGGCGGCGCCTAGCACGTCGCCTTTTTTGGCGTTGCTGCTGGTCACGATGGCGAGCGTCTTGGGCTGCATCAGCACCCGTCCTTCGGCGCGCGCGACGCGCTCGGTCGCCGGTTTCGCCGAGACATCGACCATATGGGCTGCGCCGCCGGCGCTAAGATGCGTGAGCTTTTTTGCGCGCCGCGCCACGGCGTCACCGGGTCGCTGCGAGCACAGGCTTGCGGGCAAGCAGGGCGCGCGTCGCCGCCGCGACATCGGCTTGGCGCATCAGGCTTTCGCCGATCAGGAAGGTCGAAATTCCGGCCTTGCCGAGACGGCCAAGATCGTCCGGGGTAAAGATGCCACTCTCGCCGACGATGATGCGGCCGGCCGGCACGAGCCGCGCCAGCCGCTCGCAGGTCGCGAGCGTCGTCGCGAAGGTTTTGAGATTGCGGTTGTTGATGCCGAGGAGGCGCGACTTCAGCCGGAGCGCCCGCTCCAGCTCCGCCTCGTCGTGGACCTCAACGAGCGCGTCCATGCCAAGTGCGAACGCGGCGGCCTCGAGTTCGGCGGCGCAGGCGTCGTCGACGCCGGCCATGATGATGAGGATGCAGTCGGCGCCGTAGCCGCGCGCTTCGGCCACCTGGTAGGTGTCGTACATGAAATCCTTGCGCAGCACCGGCAACGTCACGGCGGCCCGCGCCGCGCGCAGATGGTCGAGGCTGCCCTGGAACGACGGCGCATCGGTCAGCACCGACAGGCACGCGGCGCCGCCCGCCTGGTAGGCTTTCGCCAGCGACGGCGGATCGAAATCGTCGCGGATCAGTCCTTTCGACGGGCTTGCCTTCTTGACCTCGGCAATAAGCGCATAGTCGCCGCCTTTTAGCTTGCGTTCGATAGCGCGCAAAAAGCCGCGCGGCGGGCCCGCGGCCGCGGCATCGCGTTCGAGCGCGGCGAGCGGACGGGCGCGCTTGGCGGCGGCGATCTCCGCGCGCTTATAGGCTTCGATCTTCTGCAGGATGTCAGCCATCGTTCGATACCACGATCAGCCGATCGAGGCGGCCTTCGGCTTCGCCGGAATCGACCGATTGCTCGGCCAACGCCAAGCCGGCCTTGAGGTCGCCCACCTTGCCGGCGACCACCAGCGCCGCCGCGGCATTGAGCAGCGCCACGTCGCGGAACGGCGTCTTCTTGCCTTCGAGCACGTCCTGCACCGCCTTGGCGTTGGCGGCGGCGTCGCCGCCGCGCAACGCTTCAGGCTTCACCCGCGCGAGACCGACATCCTCCGGTGAAATTTCGAAGCTGCGGACGGCACCGTTTTCAAGCGACGTGACGCTGGTCGGCCCGGTGGTGGTGATCTCGTCGAGACCGTCCGAGCCGTGCACGACCCATACCTTCTCGGCGCCGAGATTTTTGAGCACCTGGGCCAGTGGCTCGGTCCACTGCCGGGAAAACACGCCGATCATCTGGCGACGCACGCCGGCCGGATTGGACAGCGGCCCAAGCAGATTGAAGATGGTGCGGGTGCCGAGCTCGACCCGGGTTGGGTTGACGTTCTTGGTCGCCGGATGGTGCGCCGGCGCGAACATGAAGCCGATGCCGGCCTCGCGGATGCAAAGCCCGATCTTCTCCGGCGCCAGGTCGATGTTGACGCCGAGCGCGGCGAGCACGTCGGCGGCGCCGGATTTCGACGACAGCGCGCGATTGCCGTGCTTGGCGACCGGAACGCCGGCGCCGGCGACGATCAGCGCGGCGCAGGTCGAGATATTGAACGAGCCGGAGGCGTCGCCCCCGGTGCCGACCACGTCGATGGCGTTAGGCGGCGCGACGACGCGCAGCATCTTGGCGCGCATCGCGGTGACCGCGCCGGTGATTTCGTCGACGGTCTCCCCGCGCACGCGCAGCGCCATCAGCAGTGCGCCCATCTGCGACGGCGTCGCCTCGCCGGACATCATCTGCTCGAAGGCCGTGGCTGCTTCCTCGCGGCCGAGCACGGCGCCGGTCGCGAGCTTGCCGATTAGCCCCTTGAATTGTGCGGTCACGCTGTCCCTCAATTCACCCGCGCGCGGGCCCGTGGCGGCGCGCTCACGCTTTTTTGCCGCCGCC
>JASHQO010000108.1 GCA_030039105.1 Xanthobacteraceae bacterium | reverse complement strand
TGCTGCGCCACACGCTCCTTGCCGCGCGCAACCGCGGCATCCGGCTGCTGCACATGGCGTGCCTCGCCGACAACCGGCGCATGCAGCAGCTCGCCCGCAAGTTCGACGCCGAGCTCTCGTTCGATTTCGGCAACGTGATCGGTGAGGTGGAATCGTCGCGGCCGACGCCGCTGTCGCTGATGCGCGAATTCATGGCCGACGGTCACGGCTTTGCCACCGCGATGCTCGATCTGCAAACCCGCATGCTGCGGGCATGATGGCCTAAGCGCGCCGCAGCGCAGGCTCGGCGAGCGGATAATCCGCCTCGACCACATAGGGCCCGCCGCCAACCGACGAGCGCGACGAGAACAGCACGAAGCGCGACACCTCGAACGGCGCGGAGCGGTAGTGGCCGCGCGCGCTCAAATATTCGGCGACCTGGTGGCTCGACGAATCGCGCAGTCGCGCCAGCGTCACATGGGGCGTGTATTTGCGCCCTTCGGGCTCGAGCCCGAGCCGCTGCAACATGCGCTCGTGCTCGGCCTGCAATTCCATCAGCGGCGCGACCGGCGCGGCCGGGGCCACCACCGCACGCGGCTTGCGCCCGCCGAACGACAGCAGCCCATCGAGCCGCAACTCGAACGCCATGCGCCGCACCCGGCCGAGCATGCCGGCGATCTCGTGCGCCAAGGCGTCATCGATGTCGCCGATGAAGCGCAGGGTCAGGTGATAATTCTCGGGATCGATCCAGCGTGCACCGGGCACGCCGCCGCGCATCATCGCAAGCGATTGAGCGACATGGGGCGGTATCTCGAGAGCGGTGAACAGGCGAGGCATAATAACCGCTCCTTACGCGAATCGCTCGAATTGCAGCATGCTGTGAACGTGTGCCGCACGCAACCCTTACGACGGATGTTGCGTGCGAATGTGGCCGATCAAGTGCTGAACGTGCGGCAAAATGCGCTGCACGATGACGTCGACGCCTGCGGTCGTGGGATGCAGGCCGTCGCGCTGCAGCAGTTTCAGATCGCCGGCGACGCCGTCGAGAAAGAACGGATAGAGCGCCACGCCGTATTTGGCGGCGAGCGCCGGGTAGATACGCTCGAACGCCTGGCCGTATTCGGCGCCGAGATTGGGCGCCGCACGCATGCCACACAACAAGACGGCGATGTGACGATCGGTGAGCCGGCGCAGGATGGCGTCGAGCGCGTTGCGCGTCACCTCCGGCTCGAAGCCGCGCAGCATGTCGTTGGCGCCGAGCTCGAGAATGACCGCGTCGGTGCCCTCCGGCACCGACCAGTCGAGCCGGGCGAGCCCGTCGGACGCGGTGTCGCCCGACACGCCGGCATTTTGGATTTCGACCGCAGCGCCGTCGGCGTTAAGCGCAGCCTGCAGGCGCGGCACGAAACCGTCATTGCCGGGCAGGCCGTAACCGGCGGTCAGCGAGTCGCCGAGCGCGACGATTTTGACCGGCTGCGGCGCCGCCGCTGTCACGGCGGCGAGCGCTAGGCTACAAGCCGCTGCGACGGCGATTTGGCACAAGGCGCGCCGCCACCCATATGAGGACCGCAAGTCTGCAGGCCGCAACCCAGCGGGCACTATGAACGACATTTCGGGCCATCCTCTCGCCAGCAGTGCGATCTCGCTCTCCGGCGTTAGCCTGTCGCTCGGCCGCGGCGCGGCAAGAGTCCACATTCTGCGACAGATCGACCTCAATATAGGCCGCGGCGAGGCGATCGGCCTGCTCGGCCCGTCCGGCTCCGGCAAATCGACCCTGCTGATGGTCATGACCGGATTGGAGCGGCCGGACTCCGGCTCGGTCATCGTTGCCGGGCAGGATCTGCATCGGCTCGACGAAGACGGCCTGGCGCGCTTTCGCGGCAAGCACATCGGCATCGTATTTCAGGCCTTCCATCTCATCCCGACCATGACGGCGCTGGAGAACGTCGCCGTGCCGCTCGAGCTCGCCGGCCTGGCCGATGCGTTGCTTCGCGCCGAACAGGAGCTGGCGGCGGTGGGGCTCGCCAACCGTTTGCATCACTATCCAGCGGAACTGTCCGGCGGCGAGCAGCAACGCGTTGCGCTCGCCCGGGCGCTCGCGCCGGCCCCGGCGCTCGTCGTGGCCGATGAACCGACCGGCAATCTCGACGAGGCGACCGGGTACGAGATCATCGATCTTCTGTTCCACGGTCAGCGCGAACGCGGCGCGACCCTGGTGCTGGTCACCCACGATACCGAGCTCGCCGCGCGCTGCGATCGCGTGCTGCACCTGCATTCGGGGCGGCTCGATCAATTCGCGACCGCGCCGCTGCAGCCATGACGCTCTGCGTGAAGGCGTCGTGATGCTGGCGCCGGCGACAAAACCGAACCGCCTGTTGCCGCTGCGCTTTGCCTGGCGCGAGCTGCGCGGCGGGGCTCGCGGTTTCGGCGTCTTCATGGCCTGCATCGCGCTCGGCGTGCTGGCGATCGCCGGCATCGGCTCGGTAGCGGCGAGCCTGGCCGACGGCGTCGCCAATGCGGGCCAGACGATCCTCGGCGGCGATCTGTCCTTTGCGTTGATCCAGCGCGAGGCGAGCGATACGGAGCGGGCGTTTCTCGACGCCCATGGCACCGTTTCCGTCGCTGCCGCGATGCGCGCAATGGCCCGCACCGGCGACGGCCGTTCGACGCTGGTCGAGGTGAAGGCGGTCGATGCCGCCTATCCGTTGTTCGGCTCGGTCGTGACGGATCCGAAGCTGCCGCTGCCGGCGCTGTTCGCGCAAACCGCCGGTGGCGCCTTCGGCGCCGCGGTCGATCCGGCACTGCTGACACGGCTCGATTTGAAAATTGGCGATCGCATCGCCATCGGCAATGCAGCGATCGAGCTTCGAGCAACTCTGACCGGCGAGCCGGACAAGCTCGCGCTCGGCATCGGGCTTGGGCCGCGGCTCTTGATCAGCGAAGCCGCCCTGCGCGGCAGCGGACTGCTGCAGCCGGGCAGCCTGGTGCGCTGGCTCTATCGGCTGCGCCTGCCCACCGCCGACAGCAGCGACGCGGCGGTAAGCGCGCTCGAAAAACGAGCGGAGGCGACGTTCCCCGACGCGGGTTGGGAAGTGCGCACCCGCAGCAAGGCGTCGCCGGCGCTCGAGCGCAATATCGAGCGCTTTACCCAATTCCTCAGCCTGGTCGGCCTGACCACGCTCCTGGTCGGCGGCGTCGGCGTCGCCAACGCGGTCACTGCGCACCTTGCGCGCAACCGCGATGCCATCGGCACCATGAAGGCGCTCGGCGCCACCGGCGGCACGGTGTTCGCCACTTATTGCGGCCAGATCCTGCTGGTCGCGCTGGTCGCCGCTGTGATCGGCGCCGCGCTTGGCGCGGCGCTGCCTTATGCGATCGCGTGGACGTTCGGCGCCATCATTGCGCTGCCGGTCGCACCGTCGCTGCATCCGGGTGTGCTGGCGCTGTCGATCGTCTATGGGCTCCTCACCGCGCTCGCCTTCTCGCTGTGGCCGCTCGGCCGCGCCCACGATATCTCGGTGTCGATGCTATTCCGCGACCAGGTCGCTCCCGAGCGGCGCTGGCCGCGCCGCCGCTATGTCGTCGCCACCGTCGTGGTCGCCGCAGTGCTGGCCGCGCTCGCCGTCACCACGACTTACGATCACCGCATTGCCGCGATCTTCGCCGCCGCCGCCGCCGGCGTGTTCGTGGCGCTGCGGCTTATCGCGCTCATCGCCATGGCGACCGCGCGGCGCCTGCCGCGGGCACGCTCGACCGCGCTGCGGCTCGCCATCGCCAATATTCATCGCCCGGGATCGCTGACGCCGACCGTCGTGCTGTCGCTCGGTCTCGGCCTCGCGCTCCTGGTCACCGTGATCGAGGTCGACGGCAATCTGCACCGCCAATTCACCGCGGCGCTGCCGGAGCAGGCGCCGTCGTTTTTCTTCCTCGATATCCCGGCGGCCGACGCCGCGCGCTTCGATGCTTTCGTCCGGGACCATGCCGCAGCATCGCGCCTGGAGCAGGTCCCGATGCTGCGCGGCCGCATCGTCGCGGCGAAGGGCATCAAGGCCGAGAACCTCACGCCAGCACCCGGCTCGCGCTGGGTGCTGCAGGGCGACCGCGGCATCACCTACGCGGCGACCGTCCCGGCGGGATCGCGCGTCGTCGAAGGGCAATGGTGGGGCGCGGATTATTCCGGCGCGCCGCTGGTCTCGCTGGAGAGCCGGACCGCCCACGATCTCGATCTGAAGATCGGCGACCCGATCGCCGTCAACGTGCTCGGCCGCAACATCGCCGCCCGCATCGCCAATTTGCGCGCCGTCGATTGGGAAAACCTCGGCATCAATTTCGTGCTGGTGTTCTCGCCGGGCACGTTCTCGGGCGCGCCGCATAGCGACATCGCCACGCTGACTTTTGCCGACGGCGGCACGGCCGTTGAGGAAAACGCGATCATCAAGGCGCTGGCCGGCGCGTTCCCAACGGTCACCGCCGTGCACGTCAAGGAGGCGCTCGACACCCTCGACGGCATTATCAATAATCTGGTGCTGGCGCTCGCCGGCACCAGCTCGATCACGCTGATCGCCGCCGCCCTGGTGCTGGGCGGCGCGCTCGCCGCCGGCCAACGCTTTCGCATCTACGACGCCGTAGTGCTGAAGACCTTCGGCGCGACACGGGCGCGGCTCCTTGCCGCCTATGGACTCGAATATCTTTTCATCGGCGCCGTCACCGCGCTGTTCGGCGTCGCCATGGGGACGCTCGCCGCCGATCTGGTCGTGACGCGCCTGATGGAATTTCCGTTCGTCTTTGTCGCCGGCCAAGCGGCCGGTGCGGCGCTGGCGGCGCTCGCGGTGACGATCGCGTTTGGCCTGATCGGCACCTTTGCGGCGCTCGGCCGTAAGCCCGCGGAGGTGCTGCGGAATCTTTGACTGGCGGCGCCAAGCGGCTGACTATTAAGAAATTGTAACCCCTGCAAATATGGCGTCGCACCCATCTGGCGCATGCAGGGCTTTCGCATTAGATTCCTGCCACGCGAATTCGGCGTCTTGCGCCGAACGCAAGCCCGGCCGAGCCGGGACAACCCAGGGGTATTTCCATGTCCGACTTCGATCGGAATTTTGCGACCGTACGGCCCGGCTATCGCGCCGACCAAGTCGCAATCGATCAGGGCCTGCGCGCCCACATGCTCCGCGTCTACAACTACATGACCGCCGGCGTGGCGCTGACCGGACTGGTGGCGTGGTTCACGTTCTCCGCGGCCGTCACCGATGCGGGCGGCTCGCTGCAGTTGACCTCGTTCGGCCAGGCGATCTTCCAGAGCCCGCTGATGTGGGTTCTGATACTGGCGCCGCTCGGCCTCGTCTTCGCCTTGAGCTTCGGCATTAACCGGCTGTCGGCCGGAACGGCGCTGTTGCTGTTCTTCGTCTATGCCGGCTTGCTCGGGGTATCGCTGGCGTCGATCTTCCTGGTCTATACCGGAACGTCGATCACCCGGGTGTTCTTCATCTCGGCAGCGACGTTCGGCGCCATGAGCCTCTACGGCTATACCACGCAGCGCGACCTGACCGGCGTCGGCTCGTTCATGTTCATGGGCCTGATCGGCATCATCATCGCCAGCCTCGTGAACATCTTCCTGAAATCGAACGGCCTCGGTTGGGCGATCTCGGTGATCGGCGTGCTCATCTTCGTCGGCCTGACCGCCTACGACACGCAGAAGATCAAGGAGATGTACAGCGTGCAGGATGACGGCACCGTTGCCGGCCGCAAGGCGGTGATGGGTGCCCTGTCGCTCTACCTCGACTTCATCAACCTGTTCCTGATGCTGCTGCGCCTGTTCGGCGACCGCCGCTAAACGGAACGGCTGTCAATCAATCGAAGCGCCCCGGGCCAAAAACCCGGGGCGCTTTTGTCTTGCGCTCATGACTGCGACGCGCGCAGCAACAGCAGCGCCGCGAAAGCGGCAAGACACAGCGCCGCCGACACGACGATGGCCGAGACCCCCATGGCGTCGAGCAGGAGCCCGAACAATAGCGGCGCGAAGGCCTGGGCGGCGCGAGCCGGCGCGCCAAGCAATCCGGTGCGCTCGCCGTAGCCGTGCGGACCGAACACGGCGAGCGGCACGGTGCCGCGCGCGATGGTCAGAAGCCCGTTGCCGGCGCCGTAGAAGATCGCGAATGCCGCCGCGCCGGCCGGACCCGTGAAGGCGAATAAGGCGGCGCCGAGCGGATGCAGCAAGGCGGCGATCCGCGCCGAGACCAGCGGATGGACGCGGCGCAGGATCAAAAA